>CAZFHR010000150.1:0-4056 GCA_964519115.1 uncultured Candidatus Izemoplasmatales bacterium | reverse complement strand
CGGGAGATTCCGAATCTCAAGGTGTTCCGCCCCGCCGATGGCAAGGAAACCGCCGCCGCGTGGATCGATGCCTTGTCCGGACACGCTCCTTCCTGCATCGTCCTGTCGCGGCAGAACCTGCCGCAGTATCAACATGCGAATAACGATTATTACAAAGGCGGCTACATTCTCGCGGAAGCCGCCAAGGCAATACCCGATGTCATCCTCATCGCGACCGGTTCCGAAGTCGAAATCGCGATGAAAACAAAAGTCCTGCTTGCCGAAAAGGCGATCGATGCACGCGTTGTCTCGATGCCGTGCCAGGAAATCTTCGAGATACAGTCTCCGGAGTACAAAGCCTCCGTATTGCCGGCGGCGGTCCGCCACCGGGTTTCCATCGAGGCCGGGTCGACGCTCGGGTGGTACAAATACGTCGGCCTCGATGGCATCGCCATCGGCATCGACACCTTCGGCATGTCCGGCCCCTATGCGAAACTGTATCAGCATTTCGGCCTGACCGCTGAAATCATCACCACGAAAGTCGCTACCCTGCTCGCCGATTGCCGATGAAACGGAATTGACATCGAGGGTCGCCCGACGTAAATCTGTCATGGATTTGTCGCATTTTCCGTTCATCCGGAAGATGCGACTTTTCTATCCACAGACGCATCCGGAAAACGGAAACCGAAGCGTCCTATCTAGGACGGGTTTTTTTGCCGTTCTGAATAAAGTACCTTGACAGGCATAGCACTTTTTGATAAAGTATTATGTGTGACAGAGTACTTTTCGAAGCTACCGTTCACGGAAAGAGGAGGTATCAATGAACAAAGTTGCCATCATCACGGATTCGGCCGCCAACCTGTTGCCGGAATTCATCCAAAAACATGCCAATCTATTCGTACTGCCCTTGATGATCATCATTGACGGCGTGAATTACAAGGATCAGGTGGAAATCACCGCCGCGCAGGTGTATGCCAAACTGGATAACGCGACCGTGACTTCCAGTTTGCCCAGCATGGGCGAATTGGACGAACTGATCCAGAAACTGAAACTGGAAGGATATACGGACATTCTGGCCATCAATCTGTCTTCGGGACTGAGCGGGACATACAATGCCTTCCGCGTGATGTTCCAGGCCGTCGAAGGCATCCGCATCACCCATTATGACTCCAAAACGCTGGGAGGCGGACTTGGCTACATCATCGAATACGCTTTGGAACTGGTCAAGGCAAAAAAGCCCGTCAAAGACATCATCCCATTGTTGGATCAGCTCCGTTTTGAAGACAGCCTTGCCATCTATACGATCAACACGCTCAAATATCTGCGCCGGGGCGGTCGCATCGGCAAAGTGGAAGGCACGATCGGCGACATTCTCCATATCAAGCCCGTCATCACCGTCAATAACGAAGGCGTGTATGTGACACTGAGTAAAGCCTTCGGACTCCAGCGTTCGCTTTTGTCGATGAAACGGCTGATGGTGACGAAATTTGGTACCGATCAGATCGATTTCACCGTCCATTACGGCAACGACCCGGCCAAAGCCCAGGACTTGGCGAACGCCATGAAAGAAGTATTGAACATCCGCAAGCTGACGCTGTCCCCGCTGACGCCCGTCCTTGGGATTCATACGGGGCCGGAGATGTTCGCCTACATCGCGCGCCGGATTCGTTAAGGAACAGGCCATCATCGCTGAATTGCATCACGGATCTCGCCGTGATGCTTTTCTTTTTCCGATTGGCCTCGGGCTTATCTTGCTTTTATTTCGTTTTTGCATAAAAATGATAATTGATGTAAAATATACTTGACATTATGTAAAGCGTGAGATATCATATGTATTAAGAAACATACAACAAGGAGAAAAAATATGTCCTATCAGGAAAAAAGAACCATCGTTTCGATCGCGTCGGGATTTATCGTATTGGCCGCCTACTGCATCTATGCGTTCGGTCGAGTCGCACAGGGAATCGTCAGTGGCGACGACTTGCATTTCTGGGCCAAGACAATGCTCGTTTTCATCGGCATCGGCATCGCCGTCACCATCATCATCCAGATTCTTTTCCACATCGCTTTCGCAATCGGCATCGCCATCCGGAACAAACTCACAGATGCGTCATGCGACGACAAGGATATCGAAAAGCAGATCCAGGCCGAAACCGTCGAGGACGAACGCGACAAGATAATCGAACTGAAATCGATGCGCTTCGGTTTCGCTTTCGCCGGCATCGGTTTCGTCGCCGGACTCGCCTGGCTGGCGTGGAATGGCTCGCCGGCCGTCATGCTCAACATTCTCTACCTGTCCTTTTGCGTCGGGTCGCTCTTGGAAGGATTCGTCCAATTCCATCACTATCGGCGGGGGCGCTGACATGGGAAAGAAACTTATCATCACCAATCAGGTCAGGAAACTGCGTTTTTTCGCCGACGAAATGACGCAGCAGCAGCTGGCACAAAAAGCGGGAGTGTCCCGCCAGACCATCATGGCGATCGAAGCCGGCAACTATTCGCCCTCGCTCGAACTTGCCTTCCGTATCGCCGCCGCTTTTGGCGTCAAGATCGGCGACGTGTTCGATTGTGAAGACGGAGAACCACGATGAAGGCAATCGTCTGGGAAAAGCTTGCCAAATCCACTTCTTTGACCCTGTGCGAAGTAGATCGTCCGGTTCCGGGCCGGGGAGAAGTCCTGATCCGGATTCAGGCCACGGCGGTGAATGCCGCGGATTATCGTTCGATGAAAATGGGCATCATCCCGAAACAGCGGATTTTCGGCGCCGACATCGCCGGCCGAATCGAGGCTTGCGGACCTAACGCCGACCGTTTTCGGGTCGGTGATGCCGTGGCTGGGGACATTTCCGACAGTGGGTTCGGTGGGTTCGCTGAATATGTCGCCGTTTCGGAAAATGCTCTGGCGCCACTGCCTTCCGGCGTTTCGTTCCTGACCGCTGCGGCACTGCCGATGGCGGGTGTCACCGCCTTGCAGGGACTCCGCGACTGCGGTGGGATTCGTTCCGGACAAAAGGTATTGATTCAGGGAGCTGGTGGCGGTGTGGGGACGTTTGCCGTCCAGATTGCGAAGCATTTCAAAGCGGAAGTCACAGCGGTCGGCAGCAAGGTGAGCGTTGAACAGGCGCGTTCACTCGGTGCTGATTTCGTCATCGATTATGGCAAGGAAGACTTCACTCGTTCTGCCAAGCGCTATGATCTGATCCTCGCCGTCAACGGCAATCGGTCGCTGCGGGCGTACCGGCGGGCTTTGACAGAAAAGGGCGTCTGCGTCCTGGTCGGCGGCGCCATGTCGCAGGTATTGAAATTTATTCTCTTCGGATGGCTCTTTTCCTTTGGTAAAAAGAAAATGCGCTTTCTTGCGGCTAAATCTGACCCAAAGGATTTGACCTTCCTTATGGAACTCGTCAGCGCTGGGTCCATCCATCCGGTCATCGACCGCACCTATCCGCTGGCTGCGACCGCCGAAGCGATGCAGTATGCCGGACGCGGGCACGCCCATGGCAAAATCGTCATCACGATGGATGCGCAGCTCGAAGCTTGAATCATCGCGTGGGCCCGCATTTGGCAAATGAATGGATTTCGACCACCTTATGGTGGTCTTTTCTTACCTCAATCCAGTCAAACCAAAAGAAAAGCCATCGCATGTGGTGCGATGGCAGAATGGCTGACTAGATGCTCCCTTTGGGTTTCAAGACCCCCCAGAGCATCGCAATGACTTGTAGCGGGATGACGGCGATGAAAAAAAGCCACAGCCGCGTATGATCAAACGAAAGAAAGATGGAAAGCGCCGAAGTCCACAACAAGAGCGAAATGGATAGAAACAGGTGGAACCGATTGCCCCACAATTTTGAGAATACGCTCAGGACCACGATCGATACGGGAATGGCATAGATGAAAGCCAGCCAGATGTTCCCAAGCGTCGGAGCCAAAATGGACAACAGTACGAATGCTGCCGTAGCCACCGCCCAGACGCTCGTAAATGCGATCAGGGTAATCAGGGGTCGATTCCGTTTCGGAAGCGGCGCCGGCAGGACTTTGTGCTCGGAAACGAGATCATTGATCGTGATGCCGTAGAGC
>CAZFHR010000149.1:0-4073 GCA_964519115.1 uncultured Candidatus Izemoplasmatales bacterium | reverse complement strand
AGTACCCGATTAAGTTCAATCGGATACTTTGTCTACACTCTGAGAGGGAACCGGATTCCGGTTCCCTCTCTTTTTATGCGTGCTTGATCAGGACGTATTTCTTCTTCCCCTTGCGGACAATCGAGAAGATGCCGTCCTTGGCTGCGGCCTTGGCGACAAGGAAATCGAGCGATGCCACTTTCAGCCCGTTTACCGAAACGGCGCCGCTTTGGACGAGTTCCCGCGCTTCGCGTTTCGAGGCGGCGAGATCGGTCTTGACAAGGATGTCGATGATGTTTTCATCGGTGGTGGTGACAAGCCCGAGCAGATCCTTGAAACCGATCGCGATTTCGGCACCCGTCAGACTCTCGACATCACCGGCGAACAGCGCTTGGGAAATCTTCACCGCTTCTTCCCAGGCGGCCTGGCCGTGGACGAGGACGGTGAGTTCGCGGGCGAGCGCCTTCTGCGCCCGCCGCAGTTCCGGATGCGCCAGGACTTCGGAGCCGAAGTTTTCGATTTCCGTGCGGGTCAGGAAGGTGAACTGCTTGAGCCGCATGATGACGTCGTCGTCGGCGGTATTGATCCAGTACTGGTAGAACTCATAGGGCGACGTGCGTTCCGGATCGAGCCAGACGGATCCCGATTCCGACTTGCCGAATTTCGTTCCGTCGGCTTTCGTGACGAGCGGGAAGGTGAACCCGTACGCCTGGGCGTCGGCACCGTGGACTTTGCGGATGAGTTCCAGTCCGGACGTGATGTTGCCCCACTGGTCCTGACCGCCGATCTGAATCTGGCACCCCCGGGTCTTGAACAGATGTTCGAAGTCCCAGGCCTGGATGATCTGATAGCTGAACTCGGTGAAGGAAATGCCGTTTTCGATCCGCGATTTGACCGACTCTTTGCTCATCATGTAGGCGACGTTGAAATTCTTGCCGACATCGCGCAGAAATTCGATCGCGTTCAGTGCCGAAAGCCATTCGTAGTTGTTGGCGATCGCGGCGTCGGGAAGAATCCGTTTCACCTGACGGATGATGCCTTCGGCATTTTTCAGCGAGGTAGCGATCGTCAAGAGCGGCCGTTCCTGATTCTTGAAACTCGGATCACCGATGAGTCCGGTCCCGCCGCCGATCACGAGAATCGGCTGGTGGCCGGCATCGGCGAGCCGCTTGGCGACGAGATAGGCCAAAAGATGCCCGACATGCAGGCTGTCGGCGGTCGGATCGGCGCCCAGGTAAAACGTCGAACGGCCTTCGTCCAGAACTTCTGCAAGCGTTGGATCGGTCATGTCGTAAACCAGTCCCCGCCATTGTAAATCTTCCATCAGTTTCATATAAATCGACCTCTTTTCGATCATTGGATGCCATCACAAAACAAAAATCGCCCTTTTGCAAGGACGATTCGAAAACCGCGGTACCACCTTGATTCACGTGAAGTGCGCTTGGGAAGATAACGGGTTCACCGTCTGCGGATGCAGAAACTCCCAAGCGTATTTCGCGTGATGCGGTCGTCCCGGTTCGCACCTTTCACCGGGTCTCTTGAGCGACTTGGCAACGCTACTTCACTTGATCAGCGTTCTATTTGGTTGTTTGCCGCGCAATGATGTTATGCGGCAGGACATTGAACTTGACTTCGTTGACTTCGCCGTCGATTTCGCGTTTGAGCAGGCTCATCGCTTTCGTTCCGATTTCATTGATCGGAATGTCGACGCAGGACAGTTTCGGCCGGGAAAGCACCGAATACTTGGTGTTCTGGAAGCCATAGACGCTGATGTCATCTGGGACCTTGCGGCCTTTTTCGATCATCGTGTTGATGAACGAGACGGCGATCGAGTCGCGGACCGCGACGACGCCGTCGACGACATTGCCTTCGGCCTTGAAAAGTTCGTTGAAATGGACTGTGTTGACGCTGATGTCGCCGGAAGTCCGGACGATGTTCGGGGCGAGTTTCGCCTCTTTCATCGCCTTCAGATAGCCTTCTTCCTTCAGTTCGTTCACCATGTATTTGCGGGCGGTGGTGAGCAGATAGATGTGTTTGCGGCCTTCTTTGACGAGCCGGTTCGTGATTTCATACGCCGCTTTGAAATAATCGATGCAGACGGTCACGAGCTTGTTGTCATAGGGGTACAGGGTATTGGCGAGAACAATCGGGACCTTGTATTCGTCCTGAATGATGTTGAGCATCGTATACTGGCCTTCGTTGATTTCATCGTTCAAATAGAGGATGCCGTCCACCTGATTGGCGACGACTTCCTTCAGCATTTCCGCCTCGTCGATCTTTTCGTCTTTCATGACGTAAAGAAGAAGCGAATAATTGTACTTGCGGGCTTCGACCGAGATGCCGTTCAGCATTTCCGCGACGGAAGCACGGGACATGTCGGGAACGATGACCGCGACGGTCGTCGACTTCTTGCTGGCGAGCCCCTTCGCGAAAGCGTTGGGTTTGTAACCAAGCTCTTTGATGACCCGCAATACGCGTTCACGGGTTTCCGGCTTGACCTTTTGCGGGTTGTTCAAGGTTCGGGAAACCGTGGCGAGCGATACGTTGGCGGCGTAGGCTACGTTGTAGATCGTGGCTTTGTTCATAAATATTCCAACCCCTTCACATTTTTCGTCCATATTTTAACATTTACAGGAAGCGGTTTCAATGCTTTTACGGGAAATTATGAAAAAACTTTCATTCGCTTACATTCTGCCAAAAAAAAAGACGATCGCATGATCGCCTTTTCTGTCAAACTAGCGTTTTTCTTTGATTCTGGCCGCTTTGGCGGACAGACCGCGGATATAACCGAGATGGGCGCGACGGACTTTGCCTTGACGCACGACTTCGATTTTTTCCACGAGCGGCGAATGAATCGGGAAGGTCCGTTCGACGCCGATGCCGTAGGACATTTTCCGAACCGTGAAGGTTTCGCTTACGCTCTGGCCTTGACGTTTGATGCAGAGGCCTTCGTACATCTGGATGCGTTCGCGTGTTCCTTCTTTGATTTTTACGAACACCTTGACGGTGTCGCCGGGACGGAACGATGGTACGTCGGTTTTGATGAATTCCTGAGTCAGTTTCTCGATGAATTGCTGCGACATGGGTTTCACTCCTTTTTGGGCTGATCCGAAGTTCACGGAACGAATCCGGCGGAACGTCGGCGATGCGATGGTTTCTGACAGCGTTAGTTATTATATCATATCAGGGATGGTAAATCAATTCTTTTTTACCGGCTTTTTCAAGAGATCGGGACGACGTTCGACCGTCCGTTTGAGCGACTGCTCGCGGCGCCATTTTTCGATTTCCGCATGGTTGCCACCAAGGAGGACATCCGGCACTTTCATGCCGAGGTATTCAGCCGGTCGGGTGTACTGCGGATGTTCGAGCAATCCTTCATAAAACGAATCGTGCGGCGCCGAATCTGGTGACCCGAGGACGCCCGGCAATAGCCTGACAACGCTGTCGGCGATCACCATCGCAGCGAGTTCGCCGCCGGTCAGGACATAATCGCCGATCGACATCTCGCCGTCGACGAGACTGCGGATGCGTTCGTCGAATCCCTCGTAATGGCCGCAGATCAAAAGAAGGTGTTCACACTGCGCCAGCCGGTTTGCTTCCGCCTGGACGAAAGGCACGCCCTGTGGCGTCAGCAGTATCTTCATCGCCTGATCGCTGCCTTCGATTGCCAGCAGCGCGCGATGGATCGGCTCGACGGAAAGCACCATGCCGGCGCCGCCGCCAAACGCGTAATCGTCGACGTGACGGTGCTTGTTGGTCGCATAATCGCGAAAATCGACAAGTTGGAATTCGACGGCGCCGATTTCCTGGGCGCGTTTGATCATCGAAGCACCGAAAACGCCGGTGAACATCTCCGGAAACAGCGTCAGTATCGTGATTTTCATAACAAGCCTTCCATTTCCACGACGGTTACGACCCGTCCTTTCCGATCGACTTCGGGAACCAGCTGATCGACGAAGGGAACAAGGAGAAGGTCGTCATCGGGAAGTACGGCTCGAAGGACGTTGCAGACTGCGCAGCAGGAGCGATGTTCCGCTGTACGCAGGAAGGGCACGTCGCTGCGACGACCCTCGCAGCGACGATGATCCCAGGAG
>CAZFHR010000148.1:0-4112 GCA_964519115.1 uncultured Candidatus Izemoplasmatales bacterium | reverse complement strand
CTACAGCATCGGGACCAATGACCTCTGCGCCGATGCGTTTGGCAGGACCCGGACCGCGTCCGATTTTGATCCGGTGCTGTTTTTGCATCCCCGATTTACCGATTTGATCCGGCAAATCGCGGAAACCGCCGCGATTCAAAGAATTCCGGTATCACTTTGCGGCGCCGCCGCAGACTACCCCGAAGCCATCCGGATGGCCGTCTCGTTGGGTATCCGCTCTTTTGCACCTTCGGTATCGGTGGCATTCACCGTCTTTCCCGCCATCGTCGGTGACGCACTCAAGTAATTTTCCGGTCAAACGAATTCGTATGGGTTTCGATTGAAAGATGGGGTGGGCGGTGATATAATTTATATATCGCCAAACCAAAAGGTTCATGGAGGTTCGCAATATGTGTGGCATCGTCGGTTACCTAGGTCGAGAAAAAGCGACCGACATCATCATATCCGGCTTGGAAAAACTGGAATATCGCGGCTACGACTCCTGTGGCATCTGTTTTTATGACGAAGATGCGAGACAATTCGTCATGTACAAGGACAAAGGCCGCGTCGCCCATCTGAAAAACGACTATGATTACCATTACTCCAATCATTTGGGCATCGGTCACACGCGCTGGGCGACGCATGGACAACCCAATCAAATCAACTCTCATCCGCATTTTTCTTCGGGTGACCGTTTCGCAGTCGTCCATAACGGCGTCATCGAAAACTACAAAGAACTGACCGAACGTTACCTCCAGGGTGTACATTTCGTCAGTGAAACCGACACTGAGGTCATCGTCGACCTGATCGCCAAATTTACGACGGAAATGTCGGTTGAAGAAGCCATCCGCAAAACATTGTCGCTGATCGAGGGTTCCTATGCCTTGCTCGTCATCGATACCGAGAACCCGAACAAACTGTACGCCGCCAAGAACAAATCGCCGCTTCTGCTCGGCGTTGGCAAGACCGGCATCACGCTCGCCTCCGACGTCATGGCCCTTGTCGGCTATGCGGATCAATATTTTCCAATCGAAGACAAGACGTTCACCGTCGTTCACCGCGACAACGGCTCTTGCGGCTACCAGTTATACGATATCATCGGTCATCCGGTCGAAGGAACCTTCATGACGATCGATCTCGTTCTTGATGAAATCGGCAAGGGCGGATACTCGCACTACATGCTAAAAGAAATCTGCGAACAGCCTTCGGTCGTCCGCAAGATCATGTCCAAATATCTCATCAATGATCGGATTGTGATTGATCCGGTCATCCTTTCGTGGTTTCACGAAGCGGAACGGATCTATATCATCGCGGCCGGCACCAGCATGCACGCCGGTTTCGTCGGCAAGTATCTCTTCGAAAACATTGCGCATATTCCGATGGAAGTCTTCATCGCCAGCGAGTTCGCATATAACCCGCCCTTGCTAGTGAAGAATCCACTGTTCGTCTTCGTTTCGCAATCGGGAGAAACCGCCGATCTCCGGGCCTGCCTCCTCAATGTGAAGCGGCTTGGCCACAAAACCGTGACGATCACCAATGTGCCGACTTCGACCCTTGCCCGTGAAGCTGACCGTTTTCTTGAAATCTATGCTGGTCCCGAAATCGCCGTTGCTTCCACCAAAGCTTATGTTGGTCAGATCGTCATCTTTGCGATCCTTGCCTCAGCACTGGCGGAAAAGGCACCCTACGATCTTCATTTCGAACTGTCACGCGTGGCGATCGCGATGGAAGCGGTCATCGACAAACGCGAGTTCATCCATGGCCTGGTCGCTTCCAAAATCACGAAGCGCAACTGTTTCTACATCGGTCGCAGTCTCGACTATTTCGCCTGTCTCGAAGCGGCGTTGAAACTGAAGGAAATCTCCTACATCCAGACGGAAGGATTCGCCGCCGGCGAATTGAAGCACGGAACGATCGCCTTGATTGAAAACGGCGTTCCCGTCATCGCCATCATTTCGCAGCGTCTGATCGCCAAGAACACGCGGGCCAACATTCGTGAAGTCTGCGCCCGCGGTGCGGAAAAAATGGTCATTTCCCTCAATGCGGTTTCCGATCCTTCCGATGAAATCGTTCTGATGGACGTCCACGAGAGCCTTTCTCCCCTCGTCACGATCATTCCGACGCAGCTGATCGCTTTCTATTCCGCGCTCGATCTAGGAAAAGATATCGATAAGCCCCGTAATTTGGCTAAATCCGTCACGGTAGAGTGAAGAATGATGGGTAGATACTTCGGCACCGACGGCATCCGTGGGCCGGTCGGAACCTTTGTCACCGAAACATTAGCCGAACAGGTCGGTCGCAGTCTTCAGGCGCTTTCCTGTCGGACGGTTGTAATCGGCCGCGATACCCGCGAAACGGGACCGTCGCTCGCTGATGCCATCGCCCGCGGTGCTCTTGAGGTCGGCCTCGACGTGCTGTCGATCGGCATCGTTCCGACGCCGCTGTTGTCCCATGTCAGCGCCCGGACGGATGCGATCGGGGTCATGATCACCGCCAGCCACAATCCCTATCAGGACAACGGCATCAAAGTCTTTCTGCGCGGCAAGAAACTGTTTGCATGCGAAGAATCGGCTTTGGAAGATCAGATTTCCGGAGCCGCAGTTGTCGTATCATCGGCACGACCGGGACGCATGCTTCCGGTCATCGATGCGTATCGTTTCTATCGTGAACTCGCACTTTCTGTCATGCCGCACTCCCGGGATAGAGTCGCCCTCGATTTTGCGAACGGCGCCACTTTCCAGATCGGCCGCCGCCTCTTTGCGAATACCGGTGCCGAACTGTTCCTGACCGGATCCGAACCGGATGGCAAGAACATCAACCTGGGCGTCGGATCGACGCACATCGAACATCTATCGGCGTTCGTCCGCGAACATGGCTGTGATGTCGGCTTTGCCTTCGACGGCGACGGCGACCGGCTGATCGCGGTCGGCGGCGATGGCGAAGTCTATGACGGCGACATGCTCGTTTTCGTCATTGCCGTTGCCCGAAAACGTCATAACCTGTTAAAGGGCAATACCGTCGCGTTGACCAAAATGAGCAATCTCGGCCTCGTCAAGGCGCTCGCCGAACAGGGCATCCAGACGATGCTGACCGATATCGGCGATAAATATGTGCTCGAAGCGCTCGAACTGAATGATTTTATGATCGGCGGCGAAAACTCCGGTCACATCATCGACCGGACGATCCTCAATACCGGCGATGGCGTCCTGAATGCCCTTCACGTGCTGAAAATCATGACCGAAACCGGTCTATCGCTCGCCCAACTGACGGCCACCGTCCACTTGTATCCCGATCGCCTCGTCAATCTAAAAAACATCGACAAAACGCTCGTCAACGATGCGGAAGTCGTCGCCAAGACCGCAGAAATCACCCGACGCCTCGGTACGGAGGGAAAGATCCTTGTCCGCGCTTCGGGAACCGAGCCCCTGATCCGGGTTTCGGTATCGGCTCCGACGATCGAAACCGTCGATGCCTGCATTGCCGAAGTCATCCACGTCATCCGGACGGCGGAAGCCGCACGTCAACCGTTCACAGCCACAAAGACAGGGGAGTAAAACCTATGAAAAAATACGCCATCATCCTCGCCGCCGGAAAAGGCACGCGAATGAAAACCGAATTGCCGAAATGCGCCTATCCGCTGATCCGCAAGCCGATGATCGCCTACATCGTCGAAAACGTCCGGAACACCCGGCTGTTTGACGATATCATCGTCGTGGTCGGGCATAAGCGGGAAATCATCCGCGACATTCTCGGCGATACGGTCCAATATGCCGTCCAGGACCAGCAACTCGGGACCGGACACGCCGTGATGGTTGCCGAACCGCTGATCGAGGATCATGACGGCGACGTCATGATTTTACCCGGCGACATGCCACTGGTCGATTCCGCCGTCTGCGAACGGGCGATGCACGAGCACCTTGACCGCCGCCATGACCTGACGATCGTGACGACCCGCGTCGAAGATCCGACCGGCTATGGCCGCATCATCCGCAACGATTCGGGTTATCTCGAGTCGATCATCGAAGATCATGAAGCAACCCAGGCGCAACGGGCAATCGATGAAATCAATACCGGCATGTACGTCGTCAAGACCGCCGTGCTGTTCGGCGCCCTCAAGCAGGTCAACAGCGACA
>CAZFHR010000147.1:0-4141 GCA_964519115.1 uncultured Candidatus Izemoplasmatales bacterium | reverse complement strand
GCCGGTTCCCGTTCCCGCAACTTGTCCAGGAGATAATGATACAATTTGACGGCCGGAATGGTTTCCTGTTCGCCCGTCTTGGCGTTTTTCACATTGATGGTCCCGGCCGCGATCTCATCGTCGCCGAGAATGACGATCCACATCGCGCCGAGTCGTTCGGCCTGTTTGAACTGCCCTTTGAGCGGCCGATCCATGAAGTCGGCGTCGACGACGAGACCGCCATGCCGGAGGCCGATCATGATTTCCATCGCCTTCGGTTTGGCAGCGGCGCCAAGGGCGATCACAAAGGCGTGCAGGGGGGGTGTCGGCACCGGTTCGGCGAGCGACTCGCGGGCCAGCAGCAGGCGTTCCATCCCGAAGGCGAATCCGACCGCCGGGAACGACGGACCGTCGAGGCCTTCGACGAGGTCGTTGTAGCGACCGCCGCCGCCGAGCGTCCCTTGGGCGCCAAGCGAAGGCAGATCGGCTTCGAGTTCAAAGACGGTATGCGTATAGTAATCGAGGCCGCGGACGAGCGACTTGTCGATTTCATAGTCGATGTGCATCGCCGTCAGGAAGGCCAGAACCTGATCGAAATGGTTCCGGTCGGCTTCGTTCAGATCGTCGAGCGGCTTGGGCGCCTGCACGAGGATCGGATTCTCATGGTCGAACTTGCAGTCGAGGACGCGCAGCGGATTTTCCTTGTAGCGGTTGCGGCAGTCCGGGCAGAGCGCCCCGATGTTGGGTTCGAGGTAGCCAAGCAGACGCTCGCGGTAGGCGAGCTTGCTTTCCTGGGCGCCAAGCGAGTTGATCTTGACCTTGACGTTGGGTAACCGCAAGGCGCGGAGGGTCGTGACGGCATAGGCGATCATTTCGGCGTCGGTCTGCGGCGAAAACGAGCCGAGTGCCTCGGCCCCGAACTGATGGAACTGGCGCTGGCGGCCCTTCTGCGGGCGTTCGTAGCGGAACATCGGCCCGACATAGTAATATTTGAGCGGCAGCGACGGATCGGCGTACAGTTTGTTTTCGATGACGGCGCGGACCACGCCCGCTGTCCCTTCGGGACGGAGGGTGATCATCCGGTCGCCGCGATCGGAAAAATCATAGGTTTCCTTCTTTACGATGTCGGTCGCCTCGCCGACGCCGCGGTGAAACAGTTCGCTCGCTTCGAACATCGGCGTGCGGATTTCCTGAAAATGATAGACGGCCGAGACGTTGGCGATGATGTTTTCGAGATCTTGCCAGCGGGCTGCTTCCGCCGGAAGGATATCCTGAGTGCCTTTGATTTTTGTAATCATGGATAAACGCTCCTTTTTATGAAAAAGTCGTCCTCTTTCAAGGACGACATCCGCCGATAAGAGGCTGGTTTCGTTGTCGGGGTCAGGCGAAATACTTGGGGTTGACGTGTTCGAGAACGTAATCGACGAGATCGCTGACATCCTTCATCTTCGTGGCGGCTTCGTCCGAGATCGAAACGAGGAATTCGCTTTCGATCTGGTTGAAAAGTTCGAGCGCATCGAGCGAATCGGCGCCGAAGTCGTCGGCGAGCGCGGCGGTAAGGATTACTTTTTCCGCTTTGACGCCCAGTTCCTGGATGATGATTTCCTTGATTTTGTCGAACACGATTTGTTTCTTGTCCATATCGATTCCTCCACGGATTTTGGTGTTTTGCAACTTATGTGAATATTATAGTATTTTTTGCTTTGGTAGTCAAATGAAATCAGTCCGGACCGATTTCAATGACGATCGTCACCGGTCCGTCGTTGATGAGCGTTATTTCCATATGCGCTCCGAAAACGCCGGTGGCGACTGATAGCCCGTATTCTTTCGCGAGTTGGAAGTTGAAGGCGTCGAACAGCGGTTCGGCTTCCGGACCGGCCATCGCGGCGGTGAAGGAGGGGCGGTTGCCGCCGGAAACGTCGCCAAGCAGGGTGAATTGCGAGATTGAAAGAATCTGGCCGCCGGCTTCCGTGACGTTTCGGTTGAGCTTGCCTGCTTCATCGGTGAAGATCCGGAGCAGGGCGACCTTCCGCGCCGCCCGGATTATCTGGGTGACGGTGTCGTTTTTGGCAATGCCGACGAGCAACACAAGTCCCGGTCCGATCGTTCCCTGGACCGTGCCATCGACGCTGACGGAAGCGCGAAGTACGCGCTGGACGACGATGCGCATATCAGCACACCCTTTCGATCGCGTAGATGTCGCGGATTCTCTGGATGCTGTTGATGATGGTGTCGAGTTCCATCAGGTTCCCAACTTCGATCTTCAGTTTGATGATGCCTTCCTTCGACCGGTTGACCTGCGCCGACACCTGGTTGATCTTGCCTTTGTTCGAAGTGGCGGTATTGATAATCTCGGCGAGGATGTTGTCGCGGTTCATGACGGTGATCTTGATCGTCGTTTCGTATTTCCGCAGCGTGTTGTCACCCCAGAAGACGTCGAGCAGCCGTTCCGGTTCGTACTTCTGGACGTTCTTGCACGACCGCCGGTGAACGGCGATGCCCGTGCCTTTGGTGACGAAGCCGACGATTTCATCGCCGAGCACCGGGGCGCAGCAGTGGGCGAGTTTCACCGACGGATTGGTCAGGCCTTCGACGACGATGTTGACGTCGTTGTGGACCGTCCGCAGTTTCGCCTGCCGTTTCGTTTCCGGCGTCTTGTTGATGGCTTCGATCAGCATTTCTTCAGTGACGACGTCCTTGCCGGTCAGGGCGTTGATGGCACTGATCGGCGACAGGATGTTCTTGCCGATTTCATAATACATGTCTTCGATCGATTTGACACCCTTGAGGGAGAACAGTTCGTTGCATTGCTCGTCGCTCAGTTCGACCTTGAGTCGACGCTGGTCGAGTTCCTTCTCGAAATCTTCCTTGCCTTTGACAATCAGGTAATCGCGCTTCTGCTTGTTGAGGAAATTCTTGATCTTGGCGCGCGCATTGCTCGTTTTGGCGATTTTGAGCCAGTTGTCGTTGGGCCCGACGGCGTTCTGGGAGGTCTTGATTTCGACGACGTCGCCGGTTTTCAGCGTATATTCGAGCGGCACGATTTTCCCGTTGACGATCGCACCGACGGTTTTTTCGCCCAGTTTCGTGTGAATCCGGAAGGCGAAATCGAGCGGCGTGGCGCCGGCGGAAAGGTCGATGATGTCGCCGTTGGGCGTGAAGACGTAGACGTTGGCGTTCAGGATGTCGTCGGTGAAGATGCTGAGGATTTCCTCGTCGGTATTGGATTCCTCGGT
Organism: uncultured Candidatus Izemoplasmatales bacterium; assembly: GCA_964519115.1. GTDB lineage: Bacteria > Bacillota_I > Bacilli_A > Izemoplasmatales > Hujiaoplasmataceae > UBA12489. The sequence goes on along the minus strand of CAZFHR010000147.1, from coordinate 926 downwards.
GTAGCGGATGAGTTCGGAATACCACCGGAGCTTCGAAGAAACGATGTCCTCGATGTTCTTCCGGCTCTGGCCCTGACCCTGGGTTTCCTTGTAGGCCCAGTGGGCGGCGACGCCCTTCTCGGCGATTTCGTCCATTTCCTTGGTCCGGATCTGGATCTCATAGATCTTGCCATGGAATACGACCGTCGTATGGAGCGACTGATACATGTTGGGCTTGGGCATGGCGATGTAGTCCTTGAACCGGCCGGGAACGGGAACGAATTTCGAATGGACGATGCCGATCGCCCGGTAACAGTCGGAGATCGAATCGACGATGATCCGGAGCGCCAGCAGATCGTTGATGTCTTCGAAATCGAGATTCTTCATGGTCATCTTGCGATAGACCGAATAGATGTTCTTGATCCGGCCGTTGATCGTGAAATGGAAACTCTCGCCATCCAGCAGCGTGTCAAGTTCGGCCTGCATCGCCTTGACGTCGGCTTCACGGTTGCCTTTCTTGTCCTTGATCATGCGGGCGATTTCCGTAAATTCTTCGGGGTACAGGTATTTGAACGCGAGATCTTCCAGTTCGGCTTTGAGCCGATACATGCCGAGCCGGTGGGCGATCGGGGCGAAAATGTCGAGCGTTTCGTGGCTGATGCGGATCTGCCGTTCATTGTCGAGGTGCGAAAGCGTCCGCATGTTGTTCAGCCGGTCGGATAGTTTGACGAAGATGACGCGGATGTCCTTGGCCATCGCCAGGACCATCTTCTGATGGTTCTTGACCTGTTCGGCGGCCTTCGACCCTTCGTAGTGCAGGAGATGCAGCTTCGTCAGGCCCTCGACGATCTCGGCGACGTCGTCGCCGAACAAAGTCTTCAGTTCCGCATAACTGGTATCGGTGTCTTCGAGCAGATCGTGCATCAAACCGCAGACGATCGTGATCG
>CAZFHR010000146.1:0-4168 GCA_964519115.1 uncultured Candidatus Izemoplasmatales bacterium | reverse complement strand
TGCGGGCAAGACGACGGTTCTGAATGCCCTAATCGCCGCTTATGGCGACATCAGGGTCGGCGTCACCTCGATTGGCCTTGACGGCGAAGAACTCGATGCCGTCACCTATCTGCCCAAACCCCGGATCTATCTGCAGGAAGGAACGCTCACCGCTACGGCGGAAGACTGTCTGAAAACCGCAGAAGCGACCTATCGCCTCCTGCGGCGGACCGGCGTATCGACCGCCCTCGGCGAGATCGTCGTCGTGGAAATCGTGAAACCGGGCATCTGTCTTGTCGGCGGTCCGGCGACGGTTGCGGCGATGGAAAAAATCGTCGGTATCCTCAAAGACCTCGGCGCCGCCAGAATCTTCATCGATGGAGCTTTTGCCCGCAGTTCCCACGCCGTCGCCGGCGAAGCCCTTGTCTACGTGGTCGGCGCCCATTATTCGCCCGTGATGGAAAAAGTCGTCGCCGCCGCGGGCAATGCCCTGCGCAGATTTCGGCTGCCGGCGGTCCCCGTGGCCCTTCAGGAACTCAGTGGCCAGACGGAAATCGGCTGGATCGATCGCGCGAACGGATTTCATCCGCTTGGCATGGCCTCAACGATCGGTACTGCTGATCGAATCCTCGACCAGATACCGGCCGCGGCCGCTTGGCTCTATCTGCCCAAAGCGCTCGGTCCGGTTTTCGCGCGTCGGTTCATCGAACGCCGCGAAGAAAACCGTTGCGGTCTCGTGCTCGCCGATCCGACTGCCCTCGTCCTTCCGGACGATGTGCTCAGGCATCTTTTTCAGACCGGTCGCGACATCCGCGTGCTGCGGCCGATGACGGTCGCATTCGTCGCAATCAACCCGTTTTCGCCAGCCGGACACCGATTCGACGGCGAACGGTTTTTAACGTCGATCCGCAAGGTCACGGACCTGCCCGTCATCGACGTACTGGAGGTAATCAATCATGGCAATCCGCAATAAGCTCAATCTCGACCCAAACCAAATCGCTGCCTGTCGCGCCTATGCGCAGACGATCGGCGATCAGATTCAGGCTTTCATCGACCGCCATTCGACCGTGACGGTCGAGCGGACGGTCTGCCGGCTCGCGGGGGTCGACGGCGTCGATGCCTTCGAGGTTCCGATCCCGAACCGATTCGTCGACGAAGTCCAAAAGACCGGCGATCTTTCGCGTGGTGTATCCGTCTATCTGGCCGCTGCTTTACAGGCGACCGGCTTGGATCTTGCGGCCTTCACCGCCGCCTACCTCCAAGACGAAGTCCGGCTCTGCGGCCATCCGGCCGTTTCGCCAGAAGCCGCCGTGCGGATCCTGAAACCCTATTTCGATCATTCCTTCGCGCAAATCGCCGCGAAACGCCGACAGCGTGACGAATTTGTCAAACGGTTCGGGAAACCCGCGTGCGAACTCTACGTCATCGTCGCCACCGGCAACATCTATGAAGACGTCGTCCAGGCCCAGGCCGCGGCGGAAGCGGGGGCGGACATCATCGCCGTGATCCGTTCCACCGGCCAATCGCTTCTGGACTATGTTCCGTTTGGTGCGACCACCGAAGGATTCGGCGGTACCTACGCCACCCAGGAAAACTTCCGCATCATGCGTAAAGCCCTCGATAAAACGTCCAAAAAAGTCGGTCGCTACATCAAGCTCGTGAACTACGCTTCCGGCCTTTGCATGCCAGAAATCGCCGCGATGGGCGCTTTGGAACGCCTTGACATGATGCTGAACGACAGCATGTACGGCATCATCTTCCGCGACATTAACATGCAGCGGACGTTCATCGACCAGTATTTCAGCCGTTCGATCAATGCTCTTGCCGGGATCGTCATCAATACCGGCGAGGACAATTACCTGACGACGGCCGACGCCGTCGAGAACGCCCACACCGTCCTCGCCTCGCAGTTCATCAATGAAGCCTTCGCCCGTCTGGCGGGTCTGCCGGAATCGCTCATGGGTCTGGGCCATGCCTTTGAAATCGATCCGGCGATCGAGAACGGCTTCCTCTATGAAATCGCCCAGGCGGAAATGGCGCGCGAGATTTTCCCGAATGCACCACTCAAGTACATGCCGCCGACGAAATACTCGACCGGCAATATTTTCCAAACGCAGGCGCACGATACTCTGTTCAACGTCGCAACGACGATGACCGGCCAGTCGATCCATCTGCTCGCGATGATGACCGAAGCGATCCACACGCCGTTTCTGTCCGATCGGCATCTGGCGATCGAAAATGCGAAGATGGTGCGGACGACGATGAAGTCGATCGGCGACGAGATTACGTTTTGTCCCGATGGCATCATCATGAACCGGGCGCGGACGGTCCTCTCCCAGGCCCACGATCTGTTACGTTCGATCGCGGAAACATCGTTGTTTGCGGCTCTCGAAGCCGGGGTGTTCGCCGACGTCAGGCGCTCGCGCAACGGTGGAAAGGGCCTCGAAGGCGTGTTCGAAAAGCATCCGGACTATCTGAATCCGGCCATGGACCGGATCAAGGAGGCGCACCATGGACATTAGGCCTTACGGCGACACGTCAAACGATGGCAAGGTCCAAGTCGCCTTCACGCTGCCGATTCCGGCCGGCGCGAAGGGCGTCGAATGCGCCAAGGAATTTGCCCGGAAACTGGGTTTGACCGACCCGAACGTCGTCGACTGCGAACCGATCGGCGCTGGGTACAGCCATTACATCATCTACGGGAGCACGCCGTTTGCCATTGATCCTGATCTCATCCACGTCCACGAAGTCGAGACACCGGCGCTGTCGATGGAAGAAATCGAAACGCTGATCGCCGCCGAACTTGGCCGCGACGTCGTCTTCGTCGGCGCTTCGACCGGCACCGACGCCCACACCGTCGGCATCGACGCGATCATGAACATGAAGGGCTATGCCGGCCATTACGGGCTCGAACGCTACAAACACGTCATTACCTATAATCTGGGTAGTCAGGTGGCCAACGAGACCTTCATCAAAAAAGCCAAGGAAGTCCATGCGGATGTCCTGCTGGTGAGTCAGACCGTAACCCAGAAGGATGTACATCTCGCTAATCTGGTCGAACTCGTCGAACTGCTCGAAGCGGAAAAGATGCGTGACGATGTCATTCTGATCTGCGGCGGGGCCCGTATCACGCACGAACTGGCCAAGGAACTCGGTTACGACGCCGGCTTCGGCCCGAAGAAGTATGCCGAAGACGTCGCCGCCTATGCCGTGCTGGAACTGATCAAGCGGAAGAATCGGGAGTAAAATCCCGGTTTCTTCATCATTTCGTTGCTTTCTGTATGCAGGATTACCGACAGACAGCCGCTGATCTGACTGTTGAGACAAAGACGGCGACCTCAAGAAATTCACCAACGAACTGCGCATCAAGGATGGCAATCTCACAGTCCTCGTCACCTTTGGATGCAAAACGCCCATCACCGCATGACGCCTACACACGCGGCCTACCCTTGTAAAGGGAAGGCCGTTTTTTCATTTCCAAAGCCCGATTTTCCTTGTGAAATAACGGCGATGATGGTATCATTCTTGTGGAATGTAAGCGTAAACATCGCTTGATGAAAACCACGATAGAACGAGGTGCCGATATGGTGTTGATCAATGGAATGAATCTGGATCTGGATGGTTTCATCCGCGTTGCCCGCGGTGGCGAAATCGTCGGGATTGCACCGGAAAGCATGGAACGGACTGCGCTTGCGCAGCTCTTTGTCGCCAAGACGGCGGCCGCAGGCATTCCCGTGTATGGCATCAATACCGGATTTGGCAAACTGGCCGATGTGCGCATCGACAACAAGGATGTCAGGACGCTGCAGAAGAACCTCCTGATGAGCCACGCCTGTGGTGTCGGCAATCCGCTTTCCGTCGAAGCGGTACGCGGCATGATGCTGCTCCGCGTCAATGCCCTCATCAAGGGTCATAGTGGCATCCGTCCCGAAACCGTCCTCAAGCTCGTCGAAATGCTGAACGCCGGTGTAACTCCCGTCGTCTATGAAAAAGGATCGCTCGGTGCCAGCGGCGATCTGGCGCCGCTCGCGCAGATGTCGCTGCCGCTCATCGGCCTCGGCGAAGTCCTCGTCGAGGGCATCCGCCTGCCCGCAGATGAAGGCATGCGCCGCGAAGGCGTCGTCCCGCTTTCCGGACTTGAAGCCAAGGAAGGCCTCTCGCTCATCAATGGTACCCAGGCGATGACTTC
>CAZFHR010000145.1:0-4177 GCA_964519115.1 uncultured Candidatus Izemoplasmatales bacterium | reverse complement strand
CATGGACGTTGATGCAGCGGAAACGCGGGTGGGCAAGGACGACATCAGGGATCATCTGACCAAACGCCGCAACGACGATCAGGTCCGGATCGGCCGCTAGGACCGGCTGGTAATCCCGGCGGATTTTATCCGGCTGGAACACCGGAATCCCGTGCCGGACGGCGCACGCTTTGACCGGGGAGGACTGCAGGATCTGCTTCCGGCCGGCGGGACGGTCGGGCTGGGTGACGACGAGGATCACGTCGTAGCGCGAGATCAGGCCTTCAAGGATCGGGACGGCGAAGTCCATCGTTCCCATGAATGTGATTTTCATGTCGTGACCTCCTTCACATCGGACTCTTGTCGACGTTGACGAAAATGTCATCCGTCGCATAGTCGTCGATGATTTTGAACAACAGATCGTCGAGAACCGGTTCGTTCCGGTATTTGACGAGGATCTGGCAGCTGTATCGGTTTCGGATCCGGGCCACTTGCGGCAATACCGGACCGAGGACAATCGCCTCCGCCGTCAGCGATGTCCGGAGCCGACGGCTGATTTCCTTGCCGCGGATGAAGATGTCGCGGACATTCGCTCCGCTCAGGACGATTTCGGCGAGGTAATAAAAGGGAATATATTTCGCGAGTTTCCGTAGCGACATTTCATATTGGTAGAATCCGGGATAGTCGTTGGCGACGGCATAACGGATGGCGTAATGTTCCGGATTAAACGCCTGAACGACGACTTTGCCGGCCCGATCGCTTCGGCCAGCCCGGCCGGAAACCTGGGTGATCAGCTGGAATGTTTTTTCCGGAGCCCGGAAATCGGGATGGAAAAGACTGCCGTCCGCCTGAATGATCCCGACGAGCGTGACGCGGGGAAAATCCAGTCCTTTGGCGATCATCTGGGTGCCGAGGAGAATGTCGCCTTCCGCTTCGAATTGGTTCAGAAGCTTTTCATGGGCATTCTTGAGCCGGGTCGTGTCATTGTCCATCCGGACGATTTTCGCCTGTGGGAACAAAGTCTGGATTTCCTCTTCGATCCGCTGCGTTCCGGTTCCCATGTATTTGAGGCCTTCATCGCCGCATTTCGGGCACTTGCGGACGACGTCTTCCTTATGGCCGCAGTAGTGGCATTTGAGCGAATGGTCGGTTTCATGGTAGGTGAGCGAGATGTCACAGTTCGGGCAGCCGATCACGTGACCGCAGTTGCGGCAGATCACAAACGTATGATATCCGCGCCGGTTAAGGAGCAGGATCGTCTGTTCCCGCCGGGCGAGGCGCAGTTCGATTTCGGTTTTCAGGAGTTCTGAAAACGAACCCTGATTGCCTTGTTTGAATTCCTCTTTCATGTCGACGACGGCGACTTCGGGAATCGCGGCGTTCTGCGCGCGTTCGGGCAGTTCGAGCAGACGGAAATATCCCCGTTTGACGCGGGCGTAGGTTTCGATGTTGGGCGTCGCCGAGCCGAGGATGATCGGAAAATGAAAATGCTGGGCCCGCCGGATGGCGACGTCGATTGCATAGTATTTCGGCGCGTCTTCCTGTTTATAAGTCGTTTCGTGGCACTCGTCGACGACGATCATGCCAAGCTTGGTAAATGGCGCAAAACAGGCGCTTCTCGCTCCGATGACGATTGATACTTCCTTCCGGATGATCTTGCGCCACTCATCATATTTCTCACCGATCGAAAGGGCGGAATGAAGGACGGCCACCCTGTTTTTGAATCGGCCCTTGAAGCGGTTGACCATCATCGGCGTCAGTGCGATTTCCGGAACGAGGAAGATCACTTCTTCGCCGCGTTCCAATACCTTTTCGATCACGGAAAGATAGACTTCGGTCTTGCCCGACCCGGTAACGCCGTGGAGTAAAAACGTCGTGTCGGTCCCGAGCGCGGCGATGATTTCATCGCGGCAGGCCGCCTGTTTCGGATTCAGGGTGACGACCTTGTCGATATCCGGTTTCAGGGAGACGACGTCGCGGTAGATTTCGCGATCGAAGACGGAAAGGACGTTTTTCTTTTCGAGCGTGCGGACGACCGATTCGGTCAGTCCCACCGCTGCCAACGTATCCGCAAGTAGTGCGGTCCGTTCGGGGCAGGCTTTCAGATATTCGATCACGGCGAGATGCTTTGCCGTCTTCGCGATGTGGTTCGCATCAAGAAGCCGGACGTACCGGCAGAACTGCGGCCGGCTCTTCGACTTGATGTCGTATCCCTGTTTGAGGATGTCCTGACGCACCGCCTTCTTGATGGCGGCGACGTGGGGAGTCAGCGTTTTGTCCATCATGATTTCGGTTTTGCCAGAAAACAGTTCCTTCAACGAATCCGGCAACAGTTCCGGACGTTCGAGGCTGAACTTCGGCGTGTAAACGGCCTTGAGCGCCGCCGGCAACATCGCCTCAAGCATCTTGATCAGCGTCGAAGTGGTGTCGATGGCGAGGCGTTTGGCAAGATTGATCAGTTCGGGCGTGAGGTAGGGCTCGATATCAAGAATCAGCGCGATCGGTTTCAGCGCTTTCCCGTATTCGGTCGTGGCAGCGATTTCCAGGCAGAATCCCATCGCTTCGCGCGCTCCGAACGGCACGATGACGCGCATGCCGATTTCCAGGACGTCTTCGAGTTCGACCGGAACATCATAATCGAAAAGGCGGTCCACGGCCTTCGCCGGAACGTCGACCAGGATTTTGGCGATCATGGTACCACCTCCCACAAGCAATAGTATACCATACCGTCTGCGATTTAAAAAGGCGGTTTTAGCGCGCTTCTCCGATGCCGGTTCAGGATTTTCGGCCATTCGTTTGCATATTGGCCGGGAAATGGTTATAATAGATGTAACTTAAAATCAATTCTTCATCAATATAGAAAGGAAATGTCCCAAACCATGCAAAACCAACTCCTTCATCTCAACGAGGTCGGCGTTTTCGCTCTCGGCGGATTGGGCGAAGTCGGAAAGAACATGTACTGCGTGGAGTACGGCGAAGAACTCGTCATCATCGATTCCGGGCTTTTGTTCCCGGACGAATATTTGATGGGCATCGACTACGTCATCCCCGATTACACCTATCTGATCGAAAACCAAGACAAAATCAAAGCTCTTTTCATCACGCACGGTCACGAAGACCACATCGGGGGAATCCCGTTTCTTTTGAAGCAGGTCCGGATTCCCGTCATCTATGCTTCTGGTCTTTCGGTCGGCTTGATCAAGAACAAGCTCGAAGAACACCGCGGCCTTAATCCGAAAATCGTCGAGTATGCCGAAAACTCGGTATTTAAATTTCAAAACCTCGAAATCGGTTTTTTCCGGACGAATCATTCGATTCCGGATTCCTTCGGCATCACCGTCAAAACCCCGGCGGGGACGATCGTCCATACCGGCGACTTCAAGTTCGACTTCACGCCGACCTGGGTTGATGCCAACTATCAAAAAATGGCAAGGATCGGCGAAACCGGCGTCCTCTGCCTGCTTTCGGACTCGACCAATGCCGAACTGGAGGATTTCACCACCTCTGAACGCGTGGTCGCCGAAACGATCCACGACCTCTTCCGCCGCATTGCCGGCCGCGTCATCATTTCGACGTTCGCCTCGAACGTCCATCGCATCCAGCAGATCGTCGAAGCCTCGATCGAAACCGACCGCAAGGTCGCCGTATTCGGCCGCTCGATGGAAAAGACGATCGATGTCGGCACGGAAATGGGCTACGTCCATGCGCCGCAGGGAACGTTCATCTACGGAAAGAACATGGCGGCGATCAACCGCCGCAACCTGACGATCCTCTGCACCGGCTCGCAGGGCGAACCGCTCTCGGCGCTCACCCGGATCGCTTCCGGATCGCATAAACAGATTTCGCTCATCCCCGGCGACACGGTCATCCTTTCTTCTTCCGCGATCCCCGGGAACCAGGAATCGGTGAACAAGACGATCAATCTGCTGTATAAAAACGGCGCCAGCGTCGTTACCCAGTCACCGTTCGCCGACGTCCATGCTTCCGGCCACGGCGGCCAGAACGAGCTGAAGCTGATGCTAAAGCTGATGAAACCGAAATTCTTCATGCCGATTCATGGCGAGTACCGGATGCTGAAGACGCATGCCGGTCTTGGCATCGACTGCGGCGTTCTTCCCACCAACACGTTCATCATGGACAACGGCCAGATCCTGGCGATGACCGCCGATGCCGCCCGCGTCGCTGGGAAAGTCCAGGC
>CAZFHR010000144.1:0-4183 GCA_964519115.1 uncultured Candidatus Izemoplasmatales bacterium | reverse complement strand
TTGCTCTACAAGCTCGACGACCGCGGGCAGCGCATCGCGGACTTTTCCCACTGCGGCTATCGCGGGGGGACGGAGCCGCTGCCGAACGTGTCGGCGCTGATCCCGACCTCGCGATGGGTCTACGTCAGTGCCGGCGGCGGCGACGACCGGAACACCGGCAGCCACCGCGTAGGCGACGGCCGCTTCGGTCAGACTGTTGCGATAGGTGCTGCCAAGCGAAAGGTTGATCACGTCGGCGCCGTGGTCCACGGCGTAGTAGATGCCTTCGATGATGTCGCTTTCGCTGAACGAGCCTTCGTTCGTCGTGTTCGCCTTGATGACGAGCAGCTGCGTATTCTGGGTGATGCCGGCGATGCCGACGCGGTTGTCCTTGTTGGCGGCAATGACGCCGGCCACCATCGTGCCGTGGCCATTGTCGTCTTCGACCGCGGCGAGGCCGGTCTCCCCGGTCACCGGATTGTATGAATCCGCGGCGATGCGGCCGGTGAATTCGACGTGGGTGGTATCGATGCCGGTATCGATGATGGCGATCAAAATGGTGGCCGATCCGACGGTAATGTTCCACGCGGCGATGGTATTGGTCATCGTCAGCGCGTATTGTTGGTCAAGGTATGGATCTTCATCGGTCTGCCAGGCCGGAGCGGTGATTTGGCTCACCGATTGCGGTTCGAATCCGGCGGCGAACAGCCGTTCGGTGTCGGTACCGTCTGCAGCAAAAAACACGGCGATGCCGTGGCTTGAAACCGAATGAACGACGAGCCCGAATTCAAGGGCCAGGGCCGAAGCTTCGGCTTCGTCGGCAACCTGATGAAGGTATTCGCCAGCGACGATCGATGATGCGGTTGTCGTGGCGGTCGGGGAAAGCGGGAAAAACGGCGACAGTCCGAACAAAAGGACGGCGACTGCTAGCAACGTCATGAAGCGTCTCTTTGGATTCATCGCATTCCCTCCCTCTTCCTGTTTCCATAGTCCATACATATTATATACGAGTTTACTCGCGTTCTTTATTGGCTTCTGACAAAAATAACGGAAAATCGTTTTCCGGGTAGCATGCCGTTGCCCGGGGAAGATGAAAACGGACGGACTCCCTTATTGGGAATTCCGTCCGTTTTTCTTCTCGGCGGGAAATGAAATCAGATCCGGAACCTTGTATCCGGGGATTTTGGACGGATCGAAATGCTTCCGCCCCGGCATCGGCGTTTCCTTCGGATTCGCTGCCGGCCGGGATGGTGGCGTCGCTTCCAAACGCGAAGGATTCTCGAAACGCGGAATCGGTTTTGACTTTCCGGGCTGCGGCGTTACGGATTTAGGTTTTGAATGGACCGGTTGCGCCGGTCTTGGTTCTGACTTGAAGGCCGCCGGCTGAGTTTTCGGCCGTTTTGACGATTGTGATTGATTGCGCACGTCATGGCGGGAAAAGTTCTTCGGTTCGGGTTTCTTCGGCTCCGCCTTCTTGGGGGCGGTGATGTTGGAAGTCATGACATCGGGATACGATTCGGCGTAGGGATGGTTACGCACGACCGGAACCAGTTTTTTGATGTGCCGCTGGATGTCGCGCAGCATCACCAGTTCGTCGACGTCACAAAACGACATTGCCGCACCTTCGAGGCCGGCCCGGCCGGTACGTCCGATCCGGTGAATGTAGGTTTCCGGAACTTCCGGAAGATCATAGTTGACGACGTGGGAAAGTCGTTCGATATCCAGGCCGCGGGCGGCGATGTCGGTGGCGACAAGGACGCGGATGCGTTTCCCCTTGAAGGCGGCGAGGGCGGCCTGACGGGCGCTCTGGGATTTGTTCCCGTGGATGGCTTCGGCCTGAACGTGTTCGGCGACGAGTTCCTTGACGATCTTGTTCGCACCGTGTTTCGTGCGAGAAAAAACGAGGGCGGACGTCACGGACGGATCTTGCAACAGATGGAGCAAAAGCCGGGTCTTGTTCTTCTTCGCGACGAAATACATCTGCTGCTCGATCGCGTCGATTGTCGTTTCGACGGGGACGACGGCGATGCGGACCGGATCGATCAGGATCGTATTGGCAAGGAGGGCGATTTCCGCCGGCATCGTCGCCGAGAACAGCATCGTCTGCCGTTTTGCCGGCAGTTTGGCGATGACTTTCTTGACGTCGTTGATAAAGCCCATGTCGAGCATCCGGTCGGCTTCATCAAGAACGAAGAATTCGATGCGGGACAGATCGACGAATTTCTGGTTCATCAGATCGAGCAGGCGACCGGGGGTCGCGACGAGGACGTCGAACCCGGAGCGGAGCGCGTCCGTCTGCGGACCCTGGGAGACGCCGCCATAGATGACGACGGTCTTCTGCTTCAGGTAGACGCCATAGGCTTCGAAGCTTTCCTTGATCTGGAGCGCCAGCTCCCGCGTCGGCGTCAGAATCAGCGCTTTGATCGGCCGGGGGCCGCGCGGAGCGGGATTATCGCTTGACAGGTGCTGTAGGATCGGGATGGCGAAGGCGGCCGTCTTGCCAGTGCCGGTCTGGGCACTGCCGAGGACGTCTTTACCCGCCAGAAGCGGCGGAATCGCCTGCATCTGGATCGGAGTGGGGATCTCATAACCCTCGGCGTTCAAGGCGCGGAGGATCGGATCAATCAGTTTCAGGTTTTCAAATGACATGGTAATGTGTTTCTCCTTCTTTGGTGCCAAAATGGTTTGTTACAGTCAACGGGCCGGTGTTTCTTTCATCCGGAGGACGAGGTCATCGAGGATGCGGTACAGCGGTTCCCGCATGGCTTTTTCCCCATACTTGACGAGGAATGAGGCTTTGTTGAAATGGTTTTTCGGAAAAGCGGAGCGGATGCCTGCGAGATAGGAAAAATCGAGGCTGTGAACGGTGAAATGAGCCGTATGAACCGAAAAAGCGATGAAATCGTGCTTATTGGGACGATAGGCGGGCATGCCATAATACAAGCTCTCGGGAAGTTCCGGATGATGCATCCGCATATATCCGATCAGATCGCTAAGCCAGGCGGCGGCAACGGGAGTCTGCTGAGCGATGAAGGTGTCAACAGCGTTCACGAAATCTGCCCCTTCCAAGGACCAATGCAAAAACAGTCCATAAATATTATACACCTTTTGGGCTGAAACGCGTCCCATTATGTTGTGAGGATGGGCAAACCGAACACGATTTTCTCTTCAATCTTGCCTTTTGCCATCCCGTTTCCATTCATATGAAAAGGAAATCTGTATTCCGCATTTGAACAATCTTTGGTTTTGTTGTATGATAGGATGGTAGTGTATCCCCATTCAACACTTCCGAGGCGATATGATGATCAGAACTCCGCATCCGAACGTTGATTTTTCCAACCTGTCATTCAACCCGGTCAAGACCAACGGCATCTACGTTTCCTATTACCATGATGGCGCTTGGGATGAAGGTCGTATGCAGGCCGAAGATTCGATCACCGTACACGCCCTCTCCACCGGCGTCAATTACGGGCAACAGGCATTCGAAGGCATGAAGGCGTATCGCCGCCAGGATGGTGGCATCCAGTTCTTTCGCCCCTTCGAGAACGCCCGGCGGTTTCAGCGCTCCTGTCAGCGGCTGATGATGCCCGAAGTTTCCATCGAAAAATTCATCGAGGCGATTTCCCGTAGTGTCGTCTACAACTCCGAATACGTACCGCCTTACGAAACGAAAGCGACCCTCTACGTCCGTCCGTTCATCCTCGGCATCGGTCCCAATCTCATTCTGGCGCCATCTAAGGATTATCTGTTCGGCGTCGTGACGATGCCGGTCGGCCTCTTATTCAAAAGCGGTCTCGTCCCGATCGAATTCGTGACGACCGAATTCGATCGCGCCGCCGCCAACGGCACCGGCACCGTCAAAGTCGGGGGCAACTACGCCGCATCGATGTATCCCAACGCCCTCGCCAAATCCCAGGGTTTTGCCGATTGTCTCTATCTCGACCCGCTGACGCACACGAAAATCGACGAAGGCGGCGCCGCGAATTTCTTCGCTGTGACCCCCCAAGGTGTCTTCGTCACGCCGAAATCGACCTCGATCCTGCCTTCCGTCACCAAGTTGTCGCTTCTGTACCTTGCCAAGGAACGACTCGGCATGAAGATCGAAGAAAGGGAAGTCTTCGTCGATCGGCTTGCGGAGTTCGCCGAAGCCGGCACCTGCGGCACGGCGGCGATCATCACGCCGATCAGCGCGATCACCCATCAG
>CAZFHR010000143.1:0-4184 GCA_964519115.1 uncultured Candidatus Izemoplasmatales bacterium | reverse complement strand
ACGGCTTCGATGAGTTCCCGGTTGTCGATCGGTTTCAAAAGATATTCGGTGGCGCCGTGTTCGAGCGCGCCTTTGGCAAAATCGAAATCCTTGAAGCCGCTCAGGATGACGATCGCAAGATTGAGATTCTTGGTCTTGATCGCCTTGACGAGTTCGACCCCGTCCATCACCGGCATCTTGATGTCGGAAATGACGACATCGGGATGCAGTCTTTCGATCAGTTCATACCCGGCGCGGCCGTTGGCGGCTTCCCCGACGATCCGGAACCCTTCAGCTTCCCAGTCGATCGTTTCGCGGATGCCGACGCGGACCAAATATTCGTCGTCGACGACGATCATCGTTTTCATCGGCGCCACCTGCCTTTCGTGAAGATTATACCGCATCGGCGCGGCTTTTACAATGCATCAGAAAAACTCCCCCTCGTCGCAACGGGGGGGAGTTCGTGTTGATTTCAGACGATGGAATGATCGCGATTCAGATCATTCGCCGATGGCGGCGGCGATCGCAAGGGTCGGATCGATCGGATTGCCCGCCTGGAACGAATTCACGACGATCAGGTCGGTGTTCGTGGCGTTGCCGTAATGGAAGTGGAGGGCCGTGATATCGGTGCCGATGCCGCTGGCGACGAGATCGATGACAAGCGTCTGCCGGGCGAGATCGGTCGAGTAGATGAGGGCGTTGCCGTCCGGACCTTTGAGATCCCAGAGCCATTTGACGCCGACGGTTTCCGCGTTGGACTTGATCGCATCGAAACGGAGCGCGGTCGCATCGCCGGTGACGGTCAGGATCAGATAGCGCTGGCCGAGCAAATGCGTAGCGAAGTCGAAATACGTGTAAGTATAGTCAGAAGCGGTCGCATCAATCGTCTGCTCCGGTGTCAGGAGGGTAACGATCGAATCGGGATCGACGATCGGGACGACCGGCTTGGCGAGCAGATACATCCACTGGATCGTCAGGATGTCGGTCGCCGAATCATCACCGTAATGGAAATGAAGCGCACCGACGTCCGTGCCGAGACCAGAAGCCGCAAGATCGATGACGATCGTCTGCCATTCGGTCGAAACCGGCTGATACGCGACTGCGACACCGTTCACGCCGATCATTTGGTTCAGGTACACGACCGGAGAAGTGACCGACTCGTCGTCGCTGATGGTCTGGAAACGGATCGAATTGAGATCGCCTTTGACGACCATCACGAGATAGTCGGCAAGCGCCGATCCGGTGAAGTCGATCCAGGTGTAGACGTAGGCGGAAGCGCTGCCGTCGATGATGGTCGGCGTTGCCGGGTCGTATTCGCCGAGGTGCGTTTCGTCGATTTCGGGTAAAATCCGATCGGCGAAGAAGATTTCGGCGATGAAGATGGACGCGTTGTTCAGGTGGAGATGGATGCCATCCGGATTGAGATTCAGTCCGGAAGCCACGAGATCGACAATCAGGTAACGGTAGCCATCGGCGGAGAAATCGCTGAGTGAGTACTTGAACCCGTCGATGCCGACAAGGTCGCCGATGTACTTGACGCCGCTCGTGTCATCGCCGTCATAGGTCTGGAACCGGAAGTCAGCGAAGCCTTCGCCCTTGATGAGGAAGACGAGGTAGCGCTGGTTGTACGGATTGTTGTTGGCCAGTCCGATATGATTGTAGGCGTAGTCGGCGCCGGCTTGGAAGATTGCGGTGCCGGTGAAGAGATCGGTGACAATGCGGCTACCGAGATTGAGACGCGGATAGTCATCGTTGGCGAAGAAGATCGAATCGATGAGCAGGCGTCCTGAACCGCTGTAATACATCGTGAGTTCTTCGAACGAAGTCAGGAATCCCGACAGTTCAAGATCGATCACGACGTAGGTCCAGCCGTCATTGGAAACGTAGGTGGAG
This sequence comes from uncultured Candidatus Izemoplasmatales bacterium, assembly GCA_964519115.1. Taxonomy (GTDB): domain Bacteria; phylum Bacillota_I; class Bacilli_A; order Izemoplasmatales; family Hujiaoplasmataceae; genus UBA12489. The sequence goes on along the minus strand of CAZFHR010000143.1, from coordinate 2,312 downwards.
TCCCAGGACGAGAGGTCGGGGGCGGCGAGGAAGGAATTTGACCAGACGACCGGACCTGAACCGGTCTGGAAACGGAAATTGTCATACGATCCGCCTTCATCGGTCTTCATCTTGAACACGATGTATTTGTGCGTGCCGAGATTGCCGGTCTGACTGGCTTCGACGAAATTGATGTAATCGGCGTTGGTGGTGCAGTCGAAGACGACGGCGTCGTTTTCGATATAAAGTTTTCCGCCGACTTCGGAATTGGTGTACGAGATGATGTAGTACAGGCCATTGGCGGCCGCGACCGGGTTGGCGGGATCATAGGCCGCCGTCGCCCCGACGGCTTCGCGGTTGAAATCGTCAAACACGACAAGATCCGTCGCGTCGATCGTCGGATAAACCGCCGCTTCGACTTCAAAGAAAGTCTTGTACTGGACATAATCGAGGTAAACGGTACCCGTCGCGACTTCGAGTTTGAGCCCGCACAGCGTCGCGCCCCAGCCGGAATTCGCCAGGTTGATGACGACATTCTGGAATCCGCCGGCCAGCGTGCCGATGACAGCGCCAGTATTGTCGGTGAGTTCGGAAAGGAGGATCCGCGTGCCGAGGACGACCGCTTCGCCATCCTGGAAGACCGGCGTGACCCAGACGTCCTGTCCGGCAATGCCCGAAAGCCTCAGTTCAACGTTTTCATAGAGAACTACTGGCGCATTCGCGAATTGATAGATGGCCGCTTCGACGCCACCGGTCATTGTCAGCCACAGACCGATGATCTGACCGACCGACCCGCACCAGTAGATCCCGGCGGGAGCCGCATTGACGTTGGTGCGCTGGAAGTTGTCGACGAGGAAGTCGGATACGCCGTGACCGGTCGTAACTGCATCGGAAGTGAAATAGACTTCCTGGATTTCGATCGTGCCGGTGCCGGTTCCGTCCGCCATCAGATGGAACCCGACAATCGAGCCGCCGGCGGCGACGTCCATATTGCCACCGGTACCGACGAAGGTGAGACCGTCAAGCGTATCGGCGATCGAAATGACGTAAACTTGATAATCGGCCGTCAGTTCGGAGAGGGCGTCGAGGTCCGGGTCCTTCAGAGCCGAGAACGCAACGGTGATGAGTTCGTGGTTGTCATCCAGCCGGAAGGCAAGCTTCAGATCTTCGATCGAAGCGCCATTCGAACCTTTCATGATGAAGGTCAGGTAGGAATACGATCCCTGGGTGTTAGCGGCCGATGCGGATTTGTAGATGGCATCGTTGGGCGTGATGCCCGAGGTCGCGCTATAATCGACCTTAAGATGCGTCTGGCGTTCCGTGAGCGTGACGTCGCCGGTCGCGGTGACGCCGTCGATGATCAGTGTGCCGCGGACGAAATCGTCGATCATGAGCGAAATCTCTGATTCGCCGCCCTGGCCGATCGTGATGTTCGGGATGTAGGCGACGTCGATGTCAATCAAGGCGATGTCGGGCGCCGGAACACCATACGTCTTGGTCGCTTCGCCGGCGACGATGTAGAGATGGACATCGCCGTTGGGATTGGCTTTGGTCAGGTCGACCGAATCGACCTGAGGAGCGATCGGCGCCCAGTTCGTGCCGGGAATGATCGCAAAGCCAAGGTTGACGCGCATGCTCACCCCCAGCGGGATGATGGCATAAGCGCCATAGGCGTCTTCGGTGATGAAATCGACGTAATAGTCATCCATCCAAGTGCCAAGGGCGTTCTGACCCCAGGCCTTGACGTTGAGGAGTTCGATCGCCCGCATCGTCATATTGAGGTGGATGTAGACGTTCTGGATCGCCGGGACTTCGTACACATACGTGAATCCGGCGTCGCCGGCGATGTAATACACGTTGATCTCGCCGTTGTCGACTTCTGCATAATTGATGACGAAATCGGCGGTCTGTCCCGTCCAGGAATCGGCCGGTTTGATGATGAATGCAAGGCCCTCCCAACCGGAGAACGTCCCGGACGTCAGGTCGATTTCCAGATAAGCGCCGAAATAGTCGACTGCTTCGAACGAATACTGGGATCCATCATGGCCGGTGCCCCAGATCCATAGCGCGAAATCGGCATAATCCGTGACGGCGTCATTGAAGTAATGGATGACGATCCGTTCGACGGTTTCCGGCGCCGTTGTCGTCGTCGTACCCGTGGTCGTGTGGGTCGTTGTACCCGTTGTCGTGCCGGTCGTCGTCTGCGTCGTCGGTTGCGTGGTTGCGGCCGTCGTGGTCGTTTCCTTGCAGGCGAGCAGTCCGAAACCGATCAGGACCGCTAAAAACAACAGTGTGATTTTCGTTTTCAAGATCTTGAGTTAATAATTTAGCCA
>CAZFHR010000142.1:0-4211 GCA_964519115.1 uncultured Candidatus Izemoplasmatales bacterium | reverse complement strand
AATCTCTGCCGCTGCACCGGCTACAACATGATCGTCAAAGGCGTGCTCCGCGCGGCGAAGGACGGTGAAGGCCTATGGTGAATCGCGGTTATCCGGTCACCAAGAAAGAAGCCCTGACGCTGCTCGCAGCCGGCGGCAAGCCGATCGTCGCGGGTGGTACCGACCTGATGGTGAAACTGCGCGTCGCCAGCGGCGTGACGCCGGCAATTTTGCCGACGGCCGTTTTCATCAGCCATCTCGACGAACTCAAGTACATAAAACAAGGCGCTGGTCTTGTGAAAATCGGCGCGCTGACGCCGCTGGAAGACATCCTCGGCTGTCCGATGGTGCCGGCGGTCCTCTGCAAGGCGATCGCCGAAACCGCCGCTCCCGGCATCCGCCATTCGGCGACCCTCGCCGGGAATCTGGCGAACGCATCGCCGGCCGCGGATCCGACGCTCGCCCTCGTCGCCCTCGGCGCGAAACTGAAAATCGAAAGCCTGACGAAGAAACGCACCGTCGCGGCCGGCGCCCTGGCGCTCGCGCCGGGATCTACGGTGCTGGAACAAGACGAGATGATCGTGGAAATCCAGATTCCGGATGTCGCCTGGTCCGCCTGGACCTTCGACAAGATCGGGGGCCGGAAAGCCGACGCGATCGCCAAGGTTTCGTTCTGCGGCGCCGTGCGCTTCGACAACGGTCGCATCGCCGATCTGCGCATCGCCTTCGGGGCGGTGGCGAAGACGATCATCAGGATGGAAGCAGCCGAAGCGGCGTTCCATGGCTTCACGGCCGCCGAACTGAAAGAGAACCGGTCGCGGCTCTGGGCGGCGTATGAACCGTTCATAAGGCCGATCGACGACCAGAGGTCTGACAAACAATACCGCCGCAAGGTGGCGTTCCATCTGTTCGAACGTTTCATCACCGGTCTGTGATCGCCATCAATATTCGGGAGGTGCATGTGTCTATGGGCAACATCGAACGCGTCAACATCGCCAGGGGCATCGTGAAAGCCCCGCTCGTTCTCAAGAACGCGCGGGTCGTGAACGTTTTCTCCGGGACGATCGATCCTTGCGACGTCGCCATCGCTGACGGCATCGTCTGCGGCCTGGGAACCTATCACGGCGAGACGGAAATCGATCTTCGGGGCCGCTATCTGTCGCCCGGATTCATCGACGGCCATGTCCATATCGAATCATCGATGCTGACGCCGCCCCAGTTCGCCCGCATCGTGCTGCCCTGGGGGACGACCACGGTCATCGCCGATCCGCACGAAATCGCCAATGTCCGCGGCGTCGAAGGCGTGCTGTACATGATCGAGAGCGCCGCCAAGACGCCGCTTGACGTCTTCATCATGATTCCGTCCTGCGTACCGACGACCCCGTTTGAAACGGCCGGTGCCTGCATCGGACCCGAAGCTGTGAAAAGGCTGCTGGCAGAACCGACGGTTCTCGGCCTCGGCGAAGTGATGGATTATCCGCAGGTTCTCGCCGGCGGTGCTTCGATCCATGCCAAGATCGCCGCCGTCGGCGACCGTCCGGTCGATGGCCATGCACCAACGTTGACAGGCAACGATCTGAACGCCTACATCGGCGCCGGCACCAAGACCGATCATGAATGCCGCACTGCCGCGGAACTGACCGAACGGGTCCGGCTCGGCATGTATGTGCATCTGCGCGAAGGCTCGCATACGAAAAATCTTCTTGATCTGTTGCCGGGACTGACCGCACAGAACAAGGATCGGGTGACCTTCTGCACCGATGACAAGCACCCCGAGGACATCCGCCGCGACGGGCACATCAACCACAACGTGAATCTTGCGGTTCGCGCCGGCGTCGATCCGATCGACGCGATCCGGATGGCGACGATCAACACCGCGACCTGTTACCGGCTCGAACGCTACGGCGCCGTCGCGCCGGGATATTATGCCGATCTCGTCGTCTTTGACGACCTGCAGGACATCCACCCCGAACTTGTCTTCAAGAAGGGCGTTCTCGCCGCCGAAGGGGGCATCGCCCGCTTCGACGCCGCGACCATCGCAAACGGCCATGTCGTCGATACCGTCCGGATCGATCCGAACAGTGTCTCATTTGATCTGCCCCTGCGTTCCAACCCGGTCCGGGTGATCGGCCTTGACACGCACAACGCCTCGACGACGAAGCGCTCGCGCGTCGTCAGGATCGAAAATGGAAAATTCGCATTCGAACCCGGCCGCGATCTGCTCAAGCTCGCTGTCATCGAACGGCATCAGGGCACCGGCAACGTCGGCCTTGGTCTCGTTGAAGGCTACGGCCTCAAAGGCGGCGCGGTCGCGATGACGATCGCGCACGATTCGCACAACCTGATCGTCATCGGCGACAATGACCGCGACATGCGGATCGCGACGGCCAAAACGGTCGCGATCGGTGGCGGCATCGTCCTCGTCAGGGATGGCATCGTCGCCGAATTCCTGCCCCTTGAAGTCGGCGGCATCATGACGACAGCGGCGGCGGATGTCGTCGAACGGCGGCTGACCTCGATGGGCAAGATCATCCGCACGATGGGCGTCGACGCCACGCTTGAGGATCCGTTCCTGGCGCTGGCGTTTCTGTCGCTCCCGGTGATTCCGGAACTGAAGCTGACGGACAAGGGGCTCTTCGACGTCGCCTTGTTCCGGCTCGTTCCCCTGGAGGAGTGAAGCAGCCATGACCTACGTCAAACACTATGAATGCACCCTGTGCGGGCGTATCTATCCGCCCGATTTTTCCGGGCTGGTCTGCCCGGTCTGCGGCGAACGCGGCATCCTCGATGTCATCTACGACTATGAAGCGATGAAGACCGTCGTCACCCGCGCCTATTTCGCCCAAAACGAAGATTTCTCAATCTGGCGCTATCTGCCGCTCATGAGCATCGCCGGCGACCATCACGAAGAAACGCTCAAAACCGGATGGACGCCGCTTTACCGCGCCGGCCGGCTGGCCGGACGGATCGGTCTTGATACCCTCTATGTCAAGGACGAGGGTCTCAATCCGACCGCCTCGATGAAGGACCGCGCTTCCGCGGTCGCCGTCCTCGATGCCCTGGCCAGGGGCGCCGTCGTCGTCGCCTGCAGTTCGACCGGCAACGCCGCTTCCTCGCTGGCGGGCCAGGCGGCGCGCCTCGGACTGAAATCGGTCATCTTCGTGCCCAAGCGGGCACCAATCGGCAAAGTCACGCAGCTGCTCGTCTACGGCGCGACGGTGATTTCCGTCGATGGCGACTACAAGGCCGCCTATGAACTTTCGAAGGCGGCGATCGCCCATTACGGCTGGTACAACCGCAATGCTGCAATCAATCCGCATCTCGTCGAAGGCAAGAAGACGGTCGCCTTCGAAATCGCCGAACAACTCGGCTTTCAGGTACCCGAGTGGGTTGCGGTTTCGGTCGGTGACGGCTGCACGATTGCCGGTGTCTACAAAGGCTTCTTCGATTTGTTCCAGATTGGTCTCATCGCCAGAATTCCCAGAATCCTCGGTGTCCAGGCCGCCGGCTGCGCGCCGTTCGTCGCCGCTCACCGGAACGGTATGCCGCTCGTCGAGGCCGAAGAAAACACCATCGCCGATTCGATTGCCGTCGGCATTCCCCGCAACCCGGTCAAGGCGCAACGCGCCGTCGAACGTTCCGGGGGCGCGTGGATCGCGGTTTTGGACGCGGACATCCTCGCGATGATGAAGACCCTTGGCAATACCGAAGGCATCTTCGGCGAACCGGCCGGCGTGGCTGGTCTCGCCGGGGTGCAGGCGGCCGTGAAGCAAGGCATCATCGGCGCCACCGAATCGGTGGTGGCCGTCATGACCGGCAACGGTCTGAAAGATCCGGTCAATGCCGGAAAAGCGGTGGGGACACCCGCGTTGTTAAAACCCGACTTATCAGAACTGATCGCCTATATGCGACAGAAAGATCAATGAGGTGGTATTCATGAGTCAAATTCCATTCGGTCCGACCTACGAAGAAATGCTCCATCCGGAGAAAGTCGACCCCAAAATCCGGGAAAGAGCCCTGACCGCGAGAAGCGCGGACGAGCTTGATCCGATCAATCTCTTCAACATCACGTGGAAAAACGAACAGGGACGCGTCCACAAGATCGTCCTGCCCAAAGCCCTGACGGGCGTCGACGCGAACATCATCGTCCTGCTGGGCAAGACGTTCCCGTCGGGTTCGCACAAGGTCGGTCCGGCCTACGCGACCCTGATGGAGGGCTGCGTCGACGGCGA
>CAZFHR010000141.1:0-4213 GCA_964519115.1 uncultured Candidatus Izemoplasmatales bacterium | reverse complement strand
TCTTGCCATTCTCGGTGATGCGACCGCGACCGCGGAAACCTTCTCTTCCTGGTCGGGACTTTGGTTGCTCATCGTCGTCGTCATGGGATCCAACGGCATCATCGAAGCGGCGATTGCCGGTACCATCGGCGCCATCATCGCGGACCGGCTGATCGCGTTCCGTGACAAGAATGCCGGCAAAACCGTTGCCGGAGAAAGCGGTGAAACCGATGCTGACACTGATTGACATCGGCAATACGACGATATCGATCGGTCTTTCCGAAGATCACGCCAAGATCGACAAGACCTATAAGATCAATACCGAAAAAAACAAATCAAGCGATGAATACGCGACGACGCTCAACATCCTGTTTAAAACGACGACGCCATCGCACGTCATCATTTCTTCCGTTGTTCCGGAACTGAACGACGTTTTTCGTGAATACTTTCATGACTGGTTTGACATCACCCCGCTTTTCCTCGGCCAGGGCGTCAAGACCGGCATCAAGATCATCTCGGACAATCCGAAGGAAGTCGGATCCGATTTGATCGCCAACATCGTCGCGGCGACGGAATTTTATGGCAAAACCTGTCTGGTCGTCGATCTTGGCACGGCCACGACCTTCACCTATGCCGAAAATGCGACGCTCAAGGGCGTCATCATCGCCGCCGGACTAACCACGAGCAAGAACGCCTTGATTTCGAAAGCATCCCTGTTGCCGCAGATCGAACTTGAAATCCCCAACAAACTGCTCGGCACGACCTCCGCGGAATGCATCAAGTCCGGGTTGATGTACGGGCACGCTTCGATGATTGATGGCATGATCGCCCGCATCAAGAAGCAGCTTGGCAATCCCGCCTTGCCCGTGATCATGACGGGGGGGCATGCCAGATTGATTTATCCGCTGTGCGAGCAGCCGATCATCCTGGACGAACGCCTGATCCTCAACGGGCTTATGCTCATCTTCCAGCGGAATCTGCTAAAACCCAGCTGATCCGCTTTGTCCAAATCAAACGGCGAGGTGCGAACGATGAAGAAACTGCTCCTGATCGACGGCAACAATATTTTGTTCCGTTCCTATTTCGCGACCGCCGCGATGGGAAACCTGATGAAAAACAGCCAAGGCGTTTATACGAACGCCGTTTTCGGTTTCGCGTCGACGATGCAACAACTCCTGAAAACCGAATTCACCCACATTCTCGTCGCCTTCGATCCCAAGGGAAAAACGCATCGGCATTTGGAATTTCCTGAATACAAGGGCACACGGGCGGAAACGCCGCCGGAACTGATTTCGCAGATGCCGCTTGTCCGCGAGTATCTGGATGCCGCCGGCATTCCCCGCTATGAACAGGATCTCTATGAAGCCGACGACATCATCGGCTATTGCGCGACCCATTACGCCGACCAAGTCGATCGCGTCGAGATCATCTCCAACGATCATGACCTGATGCAACTGCTAAACGACAAGGTTTCGCAGATCGTTTCCAAAAAAGGTTTGAGTGAAATCGAAATCTTCACACCCGAAACGATGCATGAAAAACTCGGCATCTTCCCCGCTCAGATTCCCGATTACAAGGGGATGGTCGGCGATGCGAGCGACAATATCCCGGGTGTGCCGGGCATCGGCGACAAAACAGCCGTCAAATTACTGAGCGAATTCGACAATCTGGAAAACATTCTGGCCAACACCGAGAAACTGACCGGGAAACTCAAAGAGAAGATGATCACCCATGCAAAAATCGCCCATTACTCCAAACATCTTGCCACGATCGTGACCGATTTTCCCAATCAGTTGACGCTGGATACTTTGGAATACCAAGGCAGCGACAGTGACAGCATCCGCGCTTTCATGCAGAAGATGGAATTTCATTCTCTGCTGAAGCGGATCGAGATCGCGCGGCCGAAAATGCCAGCGTCGACCGCTGCGTTCACCGTCGTGACGACGCCGGCCGAAATCGCCCAGATCACCACCGGTCCCGCTGCCGTCTGCATCGAAACATTCGGTACGAACTACCATTCCGCAACCATCCTCGGGTTTGGCTTTGCCAACGCTAGCGGCGCTTATTTCGTCGACTATGAACTGTTTCGGCATTCGCCCGAACTCGTAGCCTGGATGAAGAATCCGGATTTTGCCAAAGATACGTACGATTGCAAACAAATGAAAGTGGCCCTGATGTGGGATGGGTTTGCCGTTGCCGGCATCCGCTTCGACCTCATGCTCGCTGCTTATCTGACCAACCCCAACCTGACGCGTGATGATTTCCGCTCGGTCGCCGCCAATTTCGGCTCCGATCGCGTCGCTTACGACGAGGAGATCTTCGGAAAAGGCGCCAAGTATGCGATTCCGGAAGATCGAAACCTTTATCGTAAGCACGCCGCCGACAAAGCGGCCGCCGTCCGCGATCTCAAGGCGAAAATTTTGGCAATCAACGAAGAATACGGCCAGACGTCGCTATTGGAAACGATCGAGATTCCTTTGGCTGAAACCCTGGCGGAAATGGAATTCGCCGGCATCCGCATCGATCTCGATCAACTGGAAGCGTTTGGCGGCGATCTCGCCAGAAAAGCGTCAATTCTGGAAAAAGACATCCACGGTCTCGCCGGCGAAGTTTTCAACATCAACAGTCCCAAGCAACTCGGAACCATCCTGTTCGAACGGCTGCAGTTGCCCTATTACAAGAAAACAAAAAGCGGCTATTCGACCGATTCGTCCGTTCTCGACCAGCTGTCCGGATTTCATCCGATCATCGATAAAATCTCCGAATACCGCTCGGCAACGAAACTCTTTTCCACATACTATGAAGGCATCAAGGCCGCCGTCGCCGTCAAGGGAGACGGAAAAGTACATACCATTTACAAACAGACTTTGACGCAGACGGGACGCCTGTCTTCCGTGGAGCCGAATCTGCAGAACATTCCCGTCCGGAACGAGGAAGGCAAGGAACTGCGTCGCATCTTCATTCCTTCCGCGCCGGACCGCCTGCTCTATTCTTGCGATTATTCGCAGATCGAACTGCGCGTCCTGGCGGAAATGGCGGGCGTTGAGAATCTGCTCGCCGCGTTTCGCGCCGGCAACGACATCCATACGCATACCGCCCGGCTCGTCTTTGACAAGCAGGATATTTCCGCCGACGAGCGCCGCCAGGCGAAGGCCGTCAATTTCGGCATCATCTACGGGAAAACATCGTGGGGGCTTGCCGAGGACCTGAAAATATCGCCCAAGCAGGCCGAGGCGTTCATCGCCGACTATTTTGACCATTTTCCCGAAATCAAGCAGTTCATGAACCGCCAGATCGAAGATGCGAAGACAAAAGGTTTCGTCACGACGCTCTTCCATCGCCGTCGGTATATCCCGGAAGCGACCGCCGACAACTATCAGGTGCGCGAAGTCGGCAAGCGGATGGCGATGAACGCCCCGATTCAGGGAACAGCCGCCGACATCCTGAAGATCGCGATGGTCGCAATCCGGAACGAATTTTACAAACGCGGGATGCAATCATGCATCATCCTGCAGATTCACGACGAACTTGTCCTTGACGTGCTTGCGACGGAACGCGCCGCGGTCGAAGAACTCGTCGTCCGGATCATGGAAGGAACGGCGAATTTCGCCATTCCGCTCAAAGTCGAAGGCAGCTTCGGCAAGAACCTGTTCGAGGTGAAGTGACATGCCCGAATTGCCGGAAGTGGAAACGGTACGGCGGACCTTGGAACCGGTGATCGTCGGCAAGACGATCGCCGCGGTCGCGATTCGCTGTCCCCGCATCATCCAAAACGACAGCCCGGAAGGATTCGCCGCGAAACTGAGCGGCGAAACGATCCGTGCCATCGATCGCTATGGAAAATACCTGTTTTTCATCATGGAAGAAGTCACCCTCGTTTCGCATCTGCGGATGGAGGGAAAGTTTTTCGTGAAGCCGGCCATCGACCCAGCCGAAAAACACGAACATGTGGTCTTCACTTTCACCGATGGTACCACCCTTCGCTTTCATGACACCCGCAAATTCGGCACAATGGAACTTGTTCCCAAGGGCATGGAACGCGATATGAAGGCCATCAGGGCGATGGGCTTGGAGCCATTCGCATCGGAATTCTCCGGTCGTTATCTCGCCGAGAAAAACAGGTCCTCGGTTCGCCCGGTCAAAAGCTTCCTGCTCGACCAGAATGTCATTTCCGGACTTGGAAACATCTATGCGGACGAAGTATTGTTCCGGGCCCGGCTGCACCCCGCCACGC
>CAZFHR010000140.1:0-4222 GCA_964519115.1 uncultured Candidatus Izemoplasmatales bacterium | reverse complement strand
GCTGCGATCCAAGCCGTCGCCGAAGATTTCGATTTTCATAGCGATAACGCCTCCATCACCCGTTTGACGGGTTTTTTGAATAGATCAATCGCCGGCCCGATCGCGACGCCGAAGACAATCGTCGTGATGCCGATGTTGAAATAGACGTTCCAGAAATCAAAAATCAGGCCGGTGATCACCGCCAGGCCGATCGCCAGGATCTCGCCGATCAGCTTGCCTTTGCCATACGTCGTCTTGAACAGGACGCCGATGCCGTAGCAGAGTTCGTCGAGCGCCGGCAGCGGGTATTGGCAATGGATGCAGAGATTGAGGCCGATCGCGCAGATCGGGATCGACGCCAGCAGATAGGCGACGTTCAGCGACCAATGCATTGCCGATACGTTGGGAACCACCAGGAGCAGACCGTCGATGACGGCGCCGATGAAGAAGCTGATGACGATCGGGAACAGCACCCAGACGGTCAGTTGCTTCTTCTGGATCAGAAACCCGAGCGGTGCGATGACGAGGGCGACGATCGGATTCAGGTAACGGTAGTCGAGGGGGATGCCGTCATACATGTTGCGGTAGAACGCGTCCCAGGCGGACATGCCGAGATTGGTCTGCTGCATCAGCGTGACGGTGACGCCGAGGAGCGCCAGGCCGAGCACGTAGACGAGCGTCTTCTTCACGGTGAAACGCATCAGTGGCCACCCAGGATGAGTGCGGCGGCTTCCATTCCGGAAACCATCGCGTCGACGATCCGCTTTTCCCTGATCACACGGTCCCCGCCGACGAACACCTTCGGATGATTCGTCGCACAAAGGGACACTTCGGGACAGAGTCGGATCCCCGTCCCCTGAAAGAGGGCGTCGGAGGAGACCTGTCCGGTCGCGAACACGAGCGAATCGATTTCGTGTTCCGTGTCCGAATCCGGAATCGCGACGATCCGTCCGCGCGGCGACGCGTCGTCGCGGACGAGCATCGTCCGTTCGCAATGGAGGCTGCCGTCATGAAACGACGTCGGGTTGGCGAGTTCTACGATTTGCACGCCATCGGCGATGGCTTCGGCGATTTCCTTGGGACTCGCCGGTGCTTCGGCGAGCGTACGCCTGTAGGCGATCGTGACGTTCTTACCCAGTTTGACGAGGGTACGCGCCATGTCGATGGCGACGCTGCCAAGACCGACCACGACGACTTTTGGTCCGATCAGCCGCTTAAGATCGGCACTCGTGTGCCGGACGCGATCGAGCAGGTCGATCGCATAAAAGACGTTTTCACCGGAAAATCCGGAAACGATCTGCGGCGAGTCGAGGCCATGGGCGATGAAGATCGAATCATACGCCGCGATGAGTTCTGTCAGCGTGACATCGCGGCCGACAACGAAACCGAGACGGATGGAAACATGGAGTTTTGCGAGTTTGGCTTCGATTGCTGTCAGATCGTCGGCGTCGAAACGGAAGGACGGGACAAGATTCCAGATGGCTCCGCCGATGCGGGCGTTGGCGTCCACGGCATCGACCTGGCAGCCGGTTTCGGCCATCGCGATCGCGTTGGCGAGGCCCGCGGGGCCCATCCCGATGACGAGATGACGGCGGCCGTTGACTGCGGTTGGAACGTTGACTTCGGTGGAAAACAGCCGGGCGACGCCGGCTTCGACGAAGCCGATGCGGATCGGCTTTTTGATTTTATTGAGGGTGCAGGCGCCTTCGCACATCGTTTCCTGCTGACAGAGCGCACCGCAGAGTTCGGGCAGGTTCGACGTTTCCGCCCAGATGGCGCGGGCGGCCGAAAAATCGTCCTTTTTCAGGGCGGACATGAATTCCGGGATCCGGTTGTGCGCCGGGCAGGCAGCCTGGCAGGGCTTGTGCTTGCAGTCGAGGCAGCGTTTCGCTTCCGCGACCAGTTCTTCTCTTGGGTCCATTGCGTACCTCCGGGGTCCCGCAGAGCGGGAGGCCGGTCCTTCAGTCGTTGTCGTTCAACCAGGAAATCAGCGCATCTTCCATGTCGTCGGTCACTTCGTGGCCGCCTGGATAGAGGGCGATGTCGATCCTGCCATGGCCGGCGCGGACGAGTTCGTCGTAGAAGTCAACGGCGTACCGGTAGTCGACGACGGGATCGTCGATGGCATTCTGGATCAGGATGGCTGTGTTCATGTAAGCTGTGTAGTCCGGACCGATTTCCAGCCGGTCCAGCCGGGGTTTCAGGTTTTCAAGTTCGGACAAGCCGACCAGCTTCTGCTTGGTCACGGCGTAGTGGCGGTAAAGATCGGGTGAGCCGATGAACGGCGCGATCATCGCCGTCGGCAGATGTTTCGGCATCTGGAAGGCGATATGGCCACCCATGCTGATGCCGGCGCAGGCGACCTGCGCGTGATCCGCGGCGTATACCGTTTCATAAAGCCGCTTCAAGTCAAGACAGGTGTGTTCGATGACTTCTGGCATCACCAGGGCCTGATCCTTGCCCGTTCCCGTGAAATAGGGTTCTTCCTTGCGCAGTCCGTGCCTGAAGGCATCGACACCGACGACAAGATAGCCGATGGCGGCGAGTTTGTCGGGCAACGTGCGCAGATGGCCGTAGTCCTTGCGGCCGGTATGGCCATGGACGAGGAAGCATACGCCCCGGGTAATCGGAACGGCTTCATCCCGGTATTCGGAAACAGGAATTCCGGCGAGGATGCGATCGGTCTTCGTGAGCATTTTTTCACCTTCCCTGACGGGTTTGGCCGTCGTCTTCTTCCATTATACGCTCTGGCCTTGCCTTTGGCAACAAAAAGCCGACCGCTGCAAAGCGGACGGCCGGGTTTCAGGATTTGAGCGCGAAGGCGAGGACTTCGTCGATCGTGTCGGCGAAGGCGATTTCGAGAACGTCGCGGACTTCCTTGGGGATGTCGTCGACGTCTTTCTCGTTGCCACGGGGGATGATGATCCGTTTCAGTCCGGACCGCGCGGCGGCGATCGCCTTTTCCTTGAGGCCGCCGATCGGCAGGACACGGCCCTTCAGGGTGATTTCGCCGGTCATGCCGGCGAAACGGTCGACCTTGCGGTTGGACAGGACGGACACGAGCGCGGTGGCGATTGTCACACCGGCCGAGGGACCGTCTTTTGGGATCGCCCCTTCGGGGACGTGGATGTGGATGTCGGATTTCTCGAAGATCGCCGGATCGATGCCGTACAGTTTGGCGTTGGTGCGGACGTAGCTCAGGGCGGCGAGGGCCGATTCCTTCATCACGTTGCCAAGGTTGCCGGTTGAGAGCATCGTCGTCTTGCCTTCGTAATAGGTCGCCTCGACGTCGAGCGTGTCGCCGCCCGCCGCCGTGTAGGCGAGGCCGGTGACGACGCCGACCATGTCTTCTTTCTGAATCTGGTTGTTGAAGAACAGCGGTTTGCCAAGATAGTTGGTGAGCCGCTCGGGGGAAATCGTCACATGGTCGAGTTTGCCGACGAGGATTTCCTTGATCGCCTTGCGGACGATCGATCCGATCAGCCGTTCGAGCTGCCGGACGCCGGCCTCGCGGGTGTAATCCTTGATGATGATGCGGACGGCATCGTCCTCAAACGTGATTTTCGCGAGCTCAAGGCCATGGTTTTCGACCTGTTTCGAGAGCAGGAATTTCTTGGCGATGTAGAACTTTTCGATTTCCGTGTAACTCGACAGTTCGATGATTTCCATCCGGTCGCGGAGCGGTGCCGGAACGTTTTCCAGATAGTTCGCCGTGGCGATGAAGAGGACCTTGGAAAGGTCGTAACTCTCTTCGACGTAGTGGTCGCTGAAGAACTCGTTCTGTTCGGGATCGAGGACTTCGAGCAGGGCCGAGGACGGATCATTGCGTTCATCGACGACAAGCTTGTCGATTTCGTCGATCAGAAACACCGGGTTGGAAACGCCGGCCTTGATCATGCCGTTGATGATGCGTCCGGGCAGGGCGCCGACGTAAGTCCGGCGATGGCCGCGGATTTCGGCTTCGTCGCGGACGCCGCCAAGCGACGTCTTGACGAATTTGCGGTTGAGGGCATTGGCGATCGATTTGGCCAGCGAGGTCTTGCCGACGCCGGGCGGCCCCGACAGACAGAGGATCGTCTGCGGATTCTTTCCCGTGAGCATCTTGACGGACAAGTACTCGATGATCCGTTCCTTGACTTTTTCCAGGCCGTAATGGGCCTGTTCGAGCTTATCAATGGCGACGTTGATGTCGGATTCGTCGGTCGTGGTCTTCTGCCAGGGAATCGAGATCAGCGTTTCAAGA
>CAZFHR010000139.1:0-4233 GCA_964519115.1 uncultured Candidatus Izemoplasmatales bacterium | reverse complement strand
TGCCTCACGCCCGCCGGTTATCGCAGCCAGGGCGTCATGCCTTCTGATCTGCCGGGGCATCGCGGCGAAACCGAGGGTGTCCTGCCCCCGAGTGGTGCCGCCGGATCCATCCCGTTTGCCCCGGAAATCGCGATTCCGGCACTGGAAACGATGCTGGCACGGTTCCCGGAAGCATTTCAATCCTATGGATTCGTCGACGGCATCAAGGTCCGGGATGACTCCACGGTCTGGATCTGCCCCGACTGCATCGGCATCAACAAGGGCATCACGCTCCTGATGATCGACAACTATCTTTCGCAGACGACCTGGAAACTCTATATGCATCATCCCCTGATCAGAAAAGCAATCGCAAAACTCGGTTTCACGGAGAGGTGAGGAACCATGGCTACCATCAAGGACGTCGCCAAGACGGCCGGTGTTTCGATATCGACCGTTTCCTATGCCCTGAACGATGATCCGCGGATACCAGGCAAAACCGCGAACAAAATCAAGGACATCGCCGCCGACATCGGCTATTATCCATCCGCCGCGGCCCGAAATCTGAAGAAACGCACCACCGGGACGATCCTCGTGGCGATTTCCGATTTCGGTGGTCCGGTCTACCATGAACTGCTCGACGGCATCCATCACGAACTGCAGAAGCATAACTATACGATGATCGTCTCGACGGGCGTCTCCTCGGAAAACCTCCTGAAGGAACGGTCGTCGGACGGGGCGATCGTCGCCGACATCCACATCACGGACGAGACGATCGCGAAAACGGCGAAGAATTCGACGCCGATGATCGTGCTCGACCGCCGGATGACGGCTTCGAACGTCTATGAGATGACAATCGACAATCTTCAGGCGATGCATGAACTCACCAAAGCCGTCATCGCCGAAGGCTACCTGAAAATCGCTTTTGTCCACGGCGTTGATGGCACGTACGACAATGCCACCCGCTATGCGGGATTTCAGAAGGCGATGGAGGCGGCGAACCTGCCGATCTTCGCACAATATCAAGGGAATTTCACCAAACCGTCCGGCCGGGCACTGATCGATCGCCTCCTGGAAGCCAAAGCGCCGCTGCCGGAAATGTTCGTCTGCGCCAATGACGAAATGGCGATCGGGATCATGGACGGTCTGTTTGCGGTCGGATACCGCGTACCGGGCGAATTCGGCGTGTCGGGGTTTGACGACATCGAGCTCGCGGGATATTGCCGGCCGCCGTTATCGACGATCAAGATCGACCATTTCGCCTGGGGCCGTTCGGTCGCGGCGACGATTGTCGGCATTCTGAAGCATGAACCTGTGAACGTTTCCACGCAAAAAGGCCGGGTCATCATCCGCGAGTCTTTTTGATTTCAGTGACGGCATGATGAGCCGGAAACGTTCTTGAAAACGCTTGTATTTGAAATATATCTGTGATATAATAAATGCAGTGAGTTAGTGAAACGTTTCGATAGGGGGAATCCGTCTTGTACGCGAACCAATATGGTCATTTTTCCGATGATGGCAGAGAATATATCATCACCAATCCCCGAACACCGAAGCCGTGGATCAACGTCGTTTCCAACGGCGACTACAGCTTCATGGCATCCCAAACCGGGGGCGGCTGTTCCTGGCGCGGCAATGCCGGACAGAACCGTCTCACCCGACTGTATCAGGATTTGATCAAAGACAATTACGGAAAATATTTCTATCTTCGAAACGTCGATAGCGGCAAATTCTGGTCGATCACGTATCAGCCGACCCAGACCCCCTATCAGAAATTCGAAGTCCGTCATGGCATCGGCTATTCCGTCTTCACCTATGAGGTTGAGGACATTTTGTCCGTTATGAGGATGTTCGTCGTTCCGGGTGACCCGCTGGAAATTCTGGAAATCACCGTCACCAATCAGAATTCGAAACCTAAGCGCCTCGACCTGACCGGCTATTTCGAATGGGAAGCCGGCATCCATCCCGACGAACACCGCGAATTCCACAAACTGTTCATGGATACCGCCTTCGACCCGGCGGTGAATGCGATCAAGCTGAAGAAATACATGTGGGGGTTCGGGGATAAAAAAGGCCTCGGCAATAACGTCGACTGGGATTTCACCGGGTTCTTCGCCGTTTCCGAACCCGTCAAGTCGTTTGACACCGACAAGGAATCGTTCCTCGGCATGTATGGAAACGAAGCCAATCCGGCGGCGCTTGCGCAACCGGAACTGAAACGGCATGCCGGTCGCTTCGGCGATCCCGTCGGCGCGCTCCAAAACGCGCTTGACCTCGGCCCCGGCGAATCGAAGACGCTTGTGTACGTCATCGGCTGTACGACGCTTGGCAAAAACGAGATTCCCGATATCGTATCGGTGTATGAAGATCCTGATAGCCTCATCAAGAAATACGCAGACGTAAACGGCGCCAAAAAGGCGTTCGCCGCCGTCAAGAAGCTCTGGGACGAACTGCTCGACGGCGATCGGGCGAAAACGCCGGACCCGGCCTTCGACGTCATGACCAATTATTTTGCGAAATATCAGGCGATATCCGGCCGCATCTGGGGTAAGACCGCCTATTATCAAACCTCCGGCGGCTATGGGTTCCGCGATCAGCTGCAGGATTGCCAGATTTTCTTCGAGGCCAAGCCGGAGCTGGCGAAAAAGCAGCTCCGGATGCATGCGGGAAGGCAATTTCAGACCGGCGACGTGTACCACTGGTTCGTCACCTATCAGGGCTGGGGCGCCCGCGGCAACTGTTCGGATGACCTGCTGTGGCTGCCCTTCATCCTCGACAGTTATCTCGAAGAGACGCTCGATTTCGACTTTCTTCATGAAATCATGCCCTTCGCCGATGGTGGCGAGGCAACACTGTACGAACACTGCAAGCGGGCGATTCAAAAATCACTCACGCGTTTTTCCGATCGCGGCGTGCCGCTGATGGGATCGCACGACTGGAACGATGGCCTCTCCGCCGTCGGACCGGCGATGAAGGGCGAGTCGTTCTGGATGTCTTCGTTCCTCTACATGGTCCTGAAACAGTTCAAACGCCACGCCAAGCTAATGAAGGATCACGAGTTCATCGGCGAAATGGAAGAGAAAGCCAGACAGATCAAAAAGACGTTCAACGAATTCGGCTGGGACGGCGAATGGTATCTGATGGCGACGACGGATGCCGGATTGAAACTCGGTTCCCGCGAAAACGAGGAAGGCAAGATTTTCCTGATGCCCAACGCCTGGGGAATCCTGAGTGAACTGATTCCGGCGAACCGCGTCGAAACGGTCGTCAAGGCAATGAAGAAATATCTGCTTCGGGATTATGGCACTGTGCTCAACTTTCCGGCTTTCACGGCGCCGCGTTCTGATGTCGGCTACGTGACGCGCTACGCTCCCGGCCTCCGCGAAAACGGCGGGGTCTACACCCACGCCGCCACCTGGGCGGTATCCGCGTTCGCCAAAGCCGGCCATCCGGATCTCGCCTACAAAGCCTATGCCGGGATCTGTCCGCCGAATCGGACGATGGATCCCGACCGCTACCTGGCAGAACCGTATGTCACCTGTGGCAATTCCGACGGGCCGATCTCACCGTATTACGGCCGCGGTGGCTGGAGCTGGTATACCGGCTCGGCGCAGTGGCTGCATCGCGTCGCGGTCCGCGACATCCTCGGGGTGCGCGCGACCTATGATGGGCTGGAAATCGATCCCTGCCTGCCGCCGACCTGGAACAAGTTTACCTATGTCCGCAAATTTCGGAACGCGACCTACAACATCGCCGTGAAACGCGGAACCGCATTCAAAATCGTCGCCGACGGCAAGGACATCACCGGCAGAATCGTGCCGGATTACCGCGACGGTAAGACCCATGAAATCGTCGTTACCGCCGTCTGAACGGCGCATGCAATCGAATAGATAACTTCGGATAAGGAGAATACCCATGAAAAAAATCCTCGCTTTTTCCCTTTTCGCAATGATCCTGTTCGCCTTCGCCGGTTGCGGTGGCGACACCACGACGACGGCGACGACGGCCAGTACGGCCGCTGGAACGACCACGACCGGAACCGGAACGACCACGACCGGAACCGGAACGACCACGACCGGAACCGGAACGACCAGTTCCGCCGCCGTGACCACCACGGAAACGCACGACCCCGTGACGGTGACCTACGCCGCCTGGAATCTGGGTGAAGCCGGCACCGCCGGGGCGCAGACGAACCTCGAACGGGCGATGCTCGAAGCTTTTGCGGTCGCCTATCCCTGGATCACCGTTGAAATCGTC
>CAZFHR010000138.1:0-4248 GCA_964519115.1 uncultured Candidatus Izemoplasmatales bacterium | reverse complement strand
AGCCACGTACATTGGTTTCATAAGGACCGACAGTTCTATCTAAAGGGTCAGGGCACGGCGACCCTCCGTCAGTATACCGTCACGTTCTACGACGATGACGGCGTGACGTCGCTTGGCACTTCGATCGTCAACTATGGCACGGCGGCTACGGCTCCGGCCAACCCGATGAAAACCGCGACGGCGCAGTATAATTATGCGTTCGCCGGCTGGGACAAGGCGTTTACGAACGTCGTCGGCCCGCTGTCGGTCAATGCGACCTACACGGCGACCCTGCGTCAATACACCGTCACATTTTATAACGATGACGGCGTGACGTCACTTGGCACTTCGCTTGTGAACTACGGCTCGGCGGCTACAGCTCCGGCCAATCCGACGAAGGCCGCGACGGCGCAGTATAATTATGCATTCGCCGGTTGGGACAAGGCGTTTACGAACATCGTCGGTCCGCTGTCGGTCAATGCGACCTACACTCAGACCTTGCGTCAATACACCGTCACCTTCTATGATGAGGACGGCGTGACGTCACTTGGCACTTCGCTTGTGAACTACGGCTCGGCGGCTACAGCTCCGGCCAATCCGACGAAGGCCGCGACGGCGCAGTATAATTATGCATTCGCCGGTTGGGACAAGGCGTTTACGAACATCGTCGGTCCGCTGTCGGTCAATGCGACCTACACGGCGACGCTGCGGCAGTATGCCGTCACGTTCTACGACGAAGACGGCGTCACCATGCTTGGCGCCTCGACGGTCGATTACGGCTCGGCGGCTGCGGCTCCGGCCAACCCGACGAAGGCCGCGACGGCGCAGTATAATTATGCGTTCGCCGGCTGGGACAAGGCGTTTACGAACATCGTCGGTCCGCTGTCGGTCTGTGCGACCTACACTCAGACCCTGCGTCAATACACCGTCACGTTCTACGACGAAGACGGCGTTACTGTTCTTGGCGCCTCGACGGTCGACTATGGCTCGGCGGCTGCAGCTCCGGCCAATCCGACGAAAGCGGCTACCACGGAAGCGTCTTATGCATTCGCCGGCTGGGACAAGGCGTTTACGAACGTCGTCGGTCCGCTGTCGGTCTGTGCGACTTACACGGAAACGCGGATCGCCTACTATGTAAGCTTTTACGATGACGGCGGATCCCTGCTCTCGCGTCAGATCGTAGCAGTCGGCGGCGACGCCGTCGCCCCGACGGATCCGGTCAAAACCAACACCCCCCATTATTCTTATCTGTTCGCCGGCTGGAACGGAACATTCACCGGCGTCCATGGCGATCTTGACATTTACGCGACGTATGATGTCGTCGTGAACCAGTACACGGTCACGTTCTACGCCGAAGACATGATCACCGTCCTCTCGCAGTCAAACGTCGAATATGGTCAACCGGCCATCGCTCCCGATGATCCGGTCAAAACCGACTATGTTTTCGTCGGCTGGAGCCAAGGAATCGTTTATATCACCCACGACATGGAGGTCTATCCGATCTTCTCCAACGTCGAATGGAACCGCCAACTGCTGCTCGATTACCTGGCGGGCTGGCATGAGGAAACTCCGTCGGAGGAACAACTGGAAGCCGACGTCGAACTCGTCAAGCAACTGTTCCAGACGGGTTCCGAAGAAGAATGTTATCGCCTCCTGCTCGTGTTCGACGGCTTCATGGCCAACGTGATGAACGCCGATACCTTGGCCGCCCTGCAGGAAACGTACACCAACGCCAAAGCCGAAGGCTACTCGCGTGAACGCGTCATCAACATCGTCATGACAATGATCACCCGTTCGCTTGATGCCGAGATCGCTGCCGGCCGGTATTATCAGATTCTCGATGAAATCGCGATGTTCGAAGGCTGGATCATTGATGCCCAAGCGAACAAAGAACTCATCGTCCAGCAAGGCATCGATTATTGCATTACCATGATCGCCGAACCGTACTACGGCGCCTGCCTTAATTTCTGGGGGGTTCTGCAAGTATCCAGCGGTCTTGCCTTCGACTACTACGATGTCCGCGATCAATACGCCTATGAGCTGTATAGCGACGTCTGGGATTGGTTCCTGTTCCAGCAGCTGCGGGATCTGATGGATTCGGGCAATTTCTACACGTTTGCCGAACCCAATACTGCATTGGCCGACTATTACTATGGGCAGTACAATATGATCTTCGATGCGTTGTCGGTCGAAGAACAGGCGATGTATGGCACCGTACTCACGGCCTTCGGCGCCTGGAATGCATACGATTACTCGACGCTGGCATCCGCCCGTGGTCCGCTCGAGGGAATTCTCGATCCCTTCGAATCCTACATCATCGATTCGCTGTATGGCCTGCTCGCCCAGTATGAAGAACAGAGCTGGAACATCAATTCCTATGGCTGGATCATTTTTGAACTCCAGGGTGACCTGGCAGACGCCGCCAATGAACGGCAGTTCCTGCTCGCGCTTCAGGCATATCTCGGGACCGAAGACGGCCGGGCGAAGGCTGAAGTTCTGGCCGGAACCCTGTACGACGTGCTCGAATCCGTGCTGTACGGCGTCGATGAAGGCACGTTCGACCTGATCTTCGCGCTCGTCACCGGCAACCTTGATCCGCGCAGTCTTGACTTCTCGGCCGCCGGCATCCTCGGATACGCCGATCGCGTCACCGCCTTGATCCGGCTGTTCATGTCCACGATCGATGAAGGCGACATCGGCAACGTGACGTCCATCCTCAAGGATTTCATCGCCATCTACGTCGGCACGCAGGGATTGTCGGAAGCGGAAGAAGCCGCGATGATCCTGATGCTCGAAGGCATCGTCGACGACTATGCCGCCATCGCTCAGGATGTCTACGGCGAAATGCTCGTGCTGCTCGATTCGCTCACCGAGGAAACAATCCAGATCATCCTCGACAACCTGCCGATCATCATGGGCGGAATGCCGGTTGTCATTACGCCGTTCCGCGATGCTCCGCCGGAATTCTATTCTGAATTCGACCGCATCAGCGCCATCGCCCGCATCATCGACGCCCTCGTCTATGACTCCGGGGTCGATGTCGAAGTTCTGGTCGCGGCTTTCACCCGTCTCTACTATGATATCAATTACGAATTCGTTTATGACGATGCGGAACGCCTGGCCGTGGAAGCGGCCCTGCTTGCCAACGTCGAACGGATTCTCGACCTGGTCCATGGAATCGCCGCCATCGACGGCATTCCGACGCCGGCCCAGATGGCTCTGCTGTTCGAACTCCAGGCCCGTGTTCAACTGATCGGCGAGGCGTTCGGAGGCGGTTGCCCGACGCTGTTGATCGGCGCCGAATATTCCGGATACGACCATGAGATGTTCCTGACGCTCATCTACAATCTGAATCAGTGGCAGATCGGTGAAATCGAAGCCGAAGCCCAGATCGCAATGTATGTCGCTACGTTCGAAACCACCGAGCAGGAGACGTTCTTCATCATGCTTTCGCTCACCAGTGCGTTCCAATCGTTGGGGAAGGAAATCTCCGCCAACCAGATCGCGGCGATGTATTTCGGATTATTCGAAATGGGCTTCACGCCCGAACAGATCGCACGGTTCATCGTCAACTTCGCCGTCAACCGCGTCGATTATGAAATTCTCTACAATGACGCCGCTGATCTCGTGCTGTTGCAGACGTTCTTCGCAGATGAACTCAACCGTCAGCTGGCGCAGGAGTGTATTCTGCTGTTGTTCGACGAAACGGGCAATCTGCTTAACACCGCCGATCTCGACATGATCGATACGTTCCTCCTGGTCTTCAGCGGCTATGGCGATCCCGGTTCACTCGATCTGTCGGCTGCCGGCATTCTCGGATACACGCAAAACATTTCCGCCATCCTGAAAGCCATCGGTTCGACGCTGACGGAAGAAGAAATTAACAAATTCGTCACGCTCGCGATGAAGGGCGTCTACCTCTACGTCGGTTCGCTTGACATGCCGGAAGAAGACAAGTTGGCGATGCTCACGATGATTGAAACGATGGTCGACAAGTATTTGCCGATCCTCGCGTCGAGCCGCACCATCCTCACCAACTTCCTCGATTCGCTGACAGAAGCCAAGATTCAGGTCGTCCTCGATCAACTCGAGTCGCTCGGCCTCGGCTTCGGATTCATGCCGAAGATCATGATGGAAGAATACCAGCCGACCGAAACCGAAATCGCGATCGCGATCGCTACGATCGTCGACACGCTCTTCTTCGACGGCAGTCTTGACACTGACCTGTTGTGGCAATTCATCATCGAAGGGTATTATGACTTCGCAATG
>CAZFHR010000137.1:0-4268 GCA_964519115.1 uncultured Candidatus Izemoplasmatales bacterium | reverse complement strand
ACGATGACGTCTTTTCTTTGCTTTCTTCTTTCCCTTGAGAATCGTTTTGCGTCTATTGAAACGTTTGACTGAACGTGATATGATAAGAACGATCTTTACGATAAGCTTTTTGAAGGGAATCGGAAAATGCCTGACATGAAAATTGAAATGGAACGGATCCGCCGCGAACCGCTGCCCCGGCGCACTGCCGCTGACATCCAAGAACGCGTTTCCGGTCTGATGGCGCGCATGACGCTACCCGAGAAGATCGGGCAGATGTTCCAGACCACGCACTGGTCCGGGATCGTCACCGGCCCCGAATACGACACGCATCAGACGCTGGAAAAGGTCCGCAAAGGCAAAATCGGCTCCTTTCAGGGTCTTACTGACAATCAGGTGATTTATCAATTGCAGAAAATCGCCGTCGAGGAGACCCGCCTGGGGATTCCTTTGCTTTTCTGTCTTGACATCATCCACGGATGTCGGACGACGTTTCCGACCAATCTGGCGATGTCTTGCAGCTGGAATCCGGAACTCGTACGAAAATCGATATCGGTCGTGGCGGCCGAATCCGCCCACAGCGGCGTCAATCTGACCTTTTCACCGATGCTCGACCTCGTCCGCGATCCCCGCTGGGGCCGGGTGATGGAAAGCAACGGCGAGGATGCATGTCTGTCTTCGGCATTTGCCGAGGCCTACGTCCGGGGCTACCAGCAGGATAATCTGTCCGGATATGACACTGTCGCCTGCTGCGCCAAGCATTACGTCGGTTACGGCGCAGTCGAGGCAGGTCGCGAATACAATGCGGTCGATCTTTCGGAACGCGTTCTCCGCAATCATTATCTGCCACCGTTCGCCGCGGCGATCAAAGCCGGGGTGAAGATGGTCATGACGTCTTTCAACACCTTGTTCGACATTCCCGTCACCGCCAATGAACCGGTGCTGCGCGGCATGCTCCGCGGCGACCTCAAATTTCGGGGTGTCACCGTTTCTGACTACAGTTCCTCTGCCGAAATCAAATGTCACAAGATCGCCACCGACGATGAAACCGTCGCGGTGAAATGCCTTAAGGCCGGGCTTGATGTGGAAATGATGTCGAATTCCTACAT
This sequence comes from uncultured Candidatus Izemoplasmatales bacterium, assembly GCA_964519115.1. GTDB lineage: Bacteria > Bacillota_I > Bacilli_A > Izemoplasmatales > Hujiaoplasmataceae > UBA12489. The sequence continues at coordinate 3,180 of CAZFHR010000137.1, read as the reverse complement.
CAATCACCTCGAGGCTGCTGTCGCAAAGGGCCGAATACCAGCCACTCTGATCGAGGAAGCCTGCGCGCGGATTCTGACGCTCAAATACGAACTCGGCTTATTCGACAACCCCTATAAAAACATCTATGCCGACCCGGAACAAAACTTTCAAAATCCGGAGTATCGGGTGCAGGCGTTCGAAACGGCCTGTGAGAGTGCCGTGCTTTTGAAAAACGATGCCGTCCTTCCTCTCGGTACAGATCGGAAAATCGCCCTGATCGGTCCTTTTTCGGATTCTAAAGACGTGATCGGTGCCTGGGGTGGAAAAGCGGACTGGAATGCCACGGTGACGCTTAAAGAAGCCTTTGAGGACGCCGGATTACCCTTCATCCACGAACGCGGTTCGAACGTCTATGACGGTCTTGACGCCACCGCTGCCACCCGAGCGGCCGCGGCGGCGGATATCGTCGTCCTGGCGGTCGGTGAACCCGGAAACCTTTCCGGAGAAGCAGCGAGTCGGACCTGCCTCGATTTGCCCGGCGTGCAGAACGAACTCTTCACCGCAGTGCTGGCAGCTAAAAAACCCGTCGTCGTCGTCATTTTTTCCGGCCGACCGCTGACGATCGGCGACTGGATCGAAAAGACCCAGGCGACGCTCTGGGCCTGGCAGCTCGGCACGGAATCGGGCCATGCGCTTTGCGCTCTGCTTACCGGCGCCCGCAATCCCTCGGGGAAGCTGACGATGACGTTTCCGCGTAGCGTTGGGCAGATTCCGCTCTATTACAATTTCCTTCCGACCGGCCGACCGTACATGCCGGAAAACCCGACGGAAATGTTCCGCACGCATTACGTCGACCTGCCGAACGAACCCCTGTTCCCGTTTGGCTTCGGGCGCGGATATTCCCCGTTTGTCTATGGGGCGATGAAAACCGATAAGGAGATCCTGAAACCGGGAGATGCCGTGACGGTAAGCGTCGATGTCTTCAATGCGGGAACCTATGACGGTGCGGAAACGGTCCAGCTTTACATCGAGGCCGAATGCTTCAGCGTCGCCCGGCCCGTGAATGAACTGAAGAAGTTCGCCAAACGGAAGATCAAGGCCGGGCATTCGGAAACATTTACTTTTTCGCTCGACAGCGACGATTTCGCTTTTTGGAACGCCGATATGGTGTTCATTTCAGAACCGGGCCGGTATCAGATCAAGGTCGGGCCTTCTTCCGCGGAACTGCAAATGACCGTCATCGTCCTTTCGTTAACAACATAGATTCATCTTTTAAAAATGATTGCTTGTTGATTTTTTGTTCCGGCAAGCCGTTGATTTGATGTATAAACCATGCTATGATAAAAACGATATGCCGCGTTTGACGATTTCGGTGCGGCGGCGGCGGGATGGTGGTGCTCACATGCGCAAACGGAATACGATCGTCATGATGATCGTTTTTCTTCTGCCCTGGCTCTTGAGCGGATGCTCATCAGTAACGACCGCGACCAACACGCAGACACCGGTCGTCGTCCGCGACGGGGTGACCTATATGCGTGCCGAGAGCGGGCTGTACTATGCCGTGATCAACTGGGACCATTCTGCCACCACCGTCGAAATCGCCGGCTCGATCGATGACATTCCCGTGACGTACATCGATCCGCTCGTCTTCAAGGACGACGTGAATCTGACCTCAGTCGTTTTCAATGAGAATCTGGCCGTGATCGGTCAGGAAGCATTTTATGGCTGTTCGGCCTTGAACAACCTGGTTTTTCCATCGACGCTGTCGACGATCGATTATCTCGCTTTTGCCCGCTGCACATCGCTGGAAACGCTCGTCTTTCCCAAAATTCTCGCCACGATCGGCAACTGGGCCTTCGCTTACGACACCGCACTTACCTATCTTGACTTCACTCTCGGCCGGACAGCAATCGGCAACTATGCCTTCTTTGGCTGTTCGTCCCTGGTCGACATCGATTTTTCCTACACTCTGCGGGTCATCGGGCAGGATGCCTTCAAGGAGACGCCTTGGGATTCCGGCCTCCCCGAAGGATTCATCTATCTGGGAAACTATCTGTATGAATACCGTGGTACGATCGCACCGGATCAGATTATTGAACTTGACACTAACACTTCCTATATCGGGTACAATGCCTTTAAAAACCAGACGAATCTGACGGCGATCATCATTCCCGAGAACGTCGCTCGGATCTATGGCTATGCTTTTTCCGGCTGTACGCAGTTAGCCAGCGTGATCCTGCCGAGTCTTTTGATCGAAATCGGGTTTGAAGCATTCAAGAACTGCAGTTCGCTTACCGTCGTCGAGTTGCCTCCCTCACTTTCCAAACTGGGGGTCGGCGCGTTCTCCGGCTGTACATCCCTGACAGCCGTCACGCTCTCGACCTCGTTCGATGTTCTCGAACGCCAGGTGTTCGCCGGCTGCACTTCGCTTACGTCGATCTTTCTTCCGAAACGGCTCAAGTCGATCGGCGAAAGCGCCTTTGCGGACTGTACGGTACTGACTACGGTTGTATTCGAAGACGACAGTCTGTTGCTTGCGATCGGTGCCAAAGTCTTCCGCAACTGCGTCTCTTTGACAGGAGTCGTATTGCCTGCAAAGCTCACCGACATCGGCATGTATGCCTTTTCGAACTGCCGCAATATGACGCAAGTGTATCTGCCTTCAACGCTGAAATCGATCGGACTGCAGGCGTTCTATCAATGCACATCACTGACTTCAATCGTCATTCCCGCCAATGTGAGCATCATGGACGCCGATGTATTTCTGGATTGTTCGAATCTGACGATCTATTGCGAATTACCACGGATGCCGATCAGCTGGGACGGCCTTTGGAATCATGATGATCGACCCGTAGTCTGGAATTATCACGGCTGAGAAGACTGATCACAAACGAAATGTACAGAGGGATGTTCCTTGCCCAAACCATCCCGAAACAAAAAAACAAGGAGAAAACCATCATGAAGCTTCGAACCATCACTCAGTTAGCGGCCGTCGCCGCCGCCTATGTCGTCCTCACGTATGCCTTCGGATTCATCGCCTATGGCGACGTTCAGTTTCGGATCGCCGAGCTATTGATTCTACTATGCTTCTTTCGTAAAGACTATGCGATTCCGCTCATCATCGGCTGCGCGATCGCCAACATTCCGAGTCCGCTCGGCATTGTTGATGTCGCGTTCGGAACGGCCGGTACGGTCTTCGC
>CAZFHR010000136.1:0-4274 GCA_964519115.1 uncultured Candidatus Izemoplasmatales bacterium | reverse complement strand
AACGTAACGCTGACATCCCGCATCTCGCGTTTGCGATCCTGCCGACGGCGTTCATCTGCCATTGCGACGCCGCCGCCCAGTGGATGTATACGGCGCTCGCCCTCAAAGGCCTCCGCATTCCCGAAGACGTTTCCGTCGTCAGTTTTGACAACACCGCCCTCTGCGACAGTCTGATGCCGAAACTGACATCGGCCGGGCCGCAGAAAGACTATTATGCCAAGAAGGCGTTTGCGACGATGCTCGAAAGCCTGAGCAATCCGAACCGGACGATCCTGTTGCCGATCAAGACGAATCTGGTGGAACGGGCTTCCGTCAAGGCGCTTTGATCGTTGCACCGATCATAATAAGATGTCGTTCCTTGTTTGCGCCAACGCCGCGGAAAGGGACGATTTTTCTCTTTTCGCATCGTCCGTCCATCCATTCGGACAGCCGGCGGAATGAAATGCGATGAAAATGGATTTCATGAAATATCCCGCATCTTTTTTGCATGAAAAGATGTATAATTCATCTTGAATACGTTTTCGCCGCGCTCCCGGGTTTTTTCAGGCAATCGGTTCTGCGACGGCGGATCGGCGTCGCATCGGATTCATATCGGTACCCCCTTTCGGGATGCCGATCGGGATCGCATCGCTTGCGATGGCATGAAGAAGGGAAGCGGGATCATGGGCGTCAAAATCGTCGAAACCGCCTTGCGGGACGGACATCAGTCCCTGTTCGCCACGCGCATGACGACTGAAGAGTCGCTTTGCGCCCTGGCCGAACTCGACCAGGCGGGTTATTATGCATTGGAAGTATGGGGTGGCGCCACGTTTGACGCCGCGATGCGTTTTCTCAACGAAGATCCCTGGGAACGGCTGCGACAGATTCGGGCGAAATGCAAGAACACGAAACTGCAGATGCTGTTCCGCGGTCAGAACATCCTCGGATACCGCCATTATTCCGACGATGTCGTCGACAAGTTCGTCGAGCGATCGCTTGCCAACGGCATCGACATCATCCGCGTCTTTGACGCATTGAATGATGTGCGCAATCTCCGTTGCGCCGTGGCTTCAACCAAGAAATATGGCGGTCATTGCCAAATCGCCCTGTCTTATACGACGAGTCCGGTCCATACCGTCGATTATTACGTCGCCCTCGCGAAGGAAGTCGAGGCGATGGGCGCCGATTCCCTCTGCATCAAGGACATGGCCGGCGTTCTGTTGCCCGCTGACGCGTTTGAACTGGTCACGCGCCTGAAAGCCAACACGAAACTGCCGATCAACCTCCACAGCCACTGTACCGGCGGGATGATGGACATGACGTACCTGAAGGCGATCGAGGCCGGCGTCGACATCATCGACTGCGCGCTTTCGCCCCTGTCGGGCGGAACCAGCCAGCCGGCCACCGAAGCGTTCCAATACGTTCTCGCCGGCACGATTTATGATCCGCATCTCAACCTCGAAATGCTCGACAAGGCGGCCCTTAAACTGACAGTCGTGAAAGACAAGTATCTGGCGAACGGACAACTGAACGCCAAAGCCCTGACCGCCAATCCGAGCATCCTCAAATACCAGGTTCCCGGCGGGATGCTTTCCAACCTGATGAGTCAATTGAAGGAACAGGGGGCGATGAACCGCTATGAAGAAGTGCTCCGTGAGGTCCCGCGCGTCCGTGCTGAAATGGGCTATCCGCCGCTCGTGACGCCGCTTTCCCAGATGGTCGGAACGCAGGCCGTCATGAATGTCATGACCGGCGAACGCTACAAACTCGTTCCCAACGAAATCAAGGAATATCTGCATGGTCTTTATGGGGCTTCGCCTGCTCCCGTGGATGAAGCCATCCGCAAAAAGATCATCGGCGAAGACGTCGTGATCACGCACCGTCCCGCCGATGACCTCGCTCCCGAATTTGAAGGTTTGAAGGCGAAATACCACGACGTGGCGCGTTCGGATGAAGACGTTCTGTCGCTCGCGCTCTTTGAAGCCGTCGCCTTGAAGTTCATCCAGTATCGTGACCGGCCCGCAGCCGGACCCGACATCGATACCTTCAACGTCTTGCTTGGGGGTGAAGGCAAATGACCCTGGCACTGAACTATCCCTTCCTTGATGGCGTCCTGATGTCGCTCTTCTGCATCCTCGTCGTCTTCGCCATCCTCTTTTTGATCACGCTCGCCGTGCGGCCGCTCATCCTTACCGAACGAGTGAAATCCGTGGTCGTCCCGGCTTTGCAGCCCATCAAGCCGCTCGGCCCGGAAGACGTCACCGATGACGACATGATGGCCGCCATCCTCGCCGCTGCCATCGATTATCGCCAGGAAACGCAAAAAGACATCAGGATCGTATCCGCAAAGGAGATCAAACCATGAAACTCTACAAAATCAAAGTCAATGGCAAGCTCTATGAAGTCGAACTGGAAAGCGTGACCGAAAGCGACCAGAAGATCGTCGCTCCCGCTGCTGCTGCCGCTCCCGCGGCCAAAGCCGATGGCGTGTCGATTCTCGCCCCGATGCAGGGAACGATCGTCAAGACGAACGTCGCCGCCGGCGCGAAAGTCACCAAGGGCGCCGTCGTCGCCGTGCTCGAAGCGATGAAGCTCGAAAATGAAATCCTCGCTCCCATCACCGGCACGATCCTGAGCCTGGCGATCACGAAAGGCCAAAAGGTCGACGCCGGTCAGCTTTTGATGATCGTCGGGTGACATCCATGTGGCAATCCTTCCTCGATTTTCTTGAAGCCACCGGCATCGCGGGCTTCTTTGAAGCCGGCGGCTGGAAGTACGCCGTCATGATCGTTCTGGCGCTCGTGATGCTCTATCTCGCCGTTTTCCGCAAATTCGAACCCTATCTGCTGATCCCGATTGCCTTCGGGATGCTGCTCGTGAACCTGCCCGATTCCGGGATGTTCGTCAAGACGGTTTCAATCGTCGACGGCGAGGAAGTCGTCGCCTACAGCGGCCTGCTCGGTTATCTCTACTACGGCGTCAAATTCGGAATTTATCCGTGCCTGATTTTCCTTGGCATCGGCGCCACCACCGACTTCGGTCCGCTCATCGCCAATCCCAAAAGCATGCTTCTGGGGGCTGCTGCGCAGATCTGCATCTTCGTCACCTTCCTCGGCGCGATCCTTTTCAAATTCACCGCCGCGGAAGCCGCTTCGATCGGCATCATCGGCGGCGCCGACGGCCCGACCGCCATTCTCCTTACCTCCCGGCTCGCGCCGGATCTTCTCGGTCCGATTTCGCTTGCGGCGTATTCCTACATGGCGCTCGTTCCCTTCATCCAGCCACCGATCATCAGATTACTCACGACGAAAAAGGAACGTTTGATCCGCATGGAACAGCTCCGTCCCGTCGGCAAGAAGGAAAGAATCCTCTTTCCGATCGTCGTCGCCCTCGTCTGCTGCCTGATCGTCCCGACCTGTGCACCGCTGATCGGTATGCTGATGCTTGGCAACCTGATCAAGGAATCGGGTGTCGTTCCGAACCTCGTCGAAACCGCCGGCAACGCCCTCCTCTACATCGTCACGATCCTGCTCGGGTTATCGGTCGGCGCGACCGCTTCAGCCGACGTATTCCTTTCAACGGACACCCTTTTCATCGTCCTCCTCGGCCTCTTCGCCTTTTCCATCGCCACCGCTTCTGGCGTTCTTGGTGGTAAACTGATGTGCCGGCTGTCCCATGGGAAAATCAACCCGATGATCGGCGCCGCCGGCGTTTCCGCCGTGCCGATGTCTGCCCGGGTTGTTCAGCTCCAAGGGCAGAAGGAAGACCCCGCCAATTTCCTCTTGATGCATGCGATGGGACCCAACGTTGCCGGCGTCATCGGCAGCGCCGTCGCCGCCGGTCTGTTGCTCACTTTCTTTGGTTGATCGCGAGGTGTTTTGAATGAATAGAATCCATTTGGAATCGGTCGTCTCCACCAATATCTATTTGAAGGAACGTGCCGGGGAACTTCCCCATTTCACCTGCGTTTCCGCCGTTCGCCAGACGGCGGGTCGTGGCCGTCTCGGTCGCTCCTGGAACGATGGCGGTGTTTCGGCCCTTTTCTCGATTCTGATCAAAGATGGCCTGACCCTCGAACGACTTGAAAGCCTACCCCTGATCGCTGCCGTCGCCGTCCACAAGACGCTCGCGGTTCTGGTCCGCCGGATCAGGATCAAGTGGCCCAACGACATCGTCATCCATTACCGTAAAATGGCCGGCATCCTCGTCGAAAGCGTGATTGAGGCCAACATCCCCCACGCCGCCGTCGTCGGCATCGGCATAGATCGTCCGCGTAACGGATTCGATTCCTGTCT
>CAZFHR010000135.1:0-4350 GCA_964519115.1 uncultured Candidatus Izemoplasmatales bacterium | reverse complement strand
ATCCGGGCATGGGTCCGAAAGTCGCGGCCGCCTGCGACATCGCCCGCCATATCGGTTTTCCCGAAGCAATCAACGCGCTCGGCGCGATCACGATCGAGATGTGCATTTCGCCAAAATCGAATTCCGCCCACCGCGCGGTGAACGCCGCCCTTGACGATGTCCGAGCCGGCAAGACGTACAAAGTGCCTTCGCACCTCATCAACAATCCGACCTATGACGAAAAGAAAAAATACCGTTATGCCCATGAGTTTCCCAACCACGTCGCGCCGCAACAGTACCTGCCTGTGGAAATGGCCGATGCGGTCTACTACGTCCCGCAGATGCATTCGAAGCTTGAAAAAGCGTCCGCAGAGCAGCATGAAGCCAACCTCAAAATCATCCGTGGAAAAATGGGAAAATGACAATTTGCATCTTGTCATAGTATATATAAGTACTATATAATATACTCAGAACTATTAGTGACACGATTCAACCCGTCGCCCGGCTCCGGCCGGGCGCATCGTTTGAACGCATCCGCTCCCCGCTTTTTCACGGATTCGGCATCACGACCTCAGGAGGCATGACATGAAGAAACCTTTCCTTATTTTGCTTAGTGTTTTGTGGATATTGACCAGCCTCGCCTGTACCGGTACGACCACGACGGCGACGGCGCTTACAGCGACGACCACGGTCACGACGACTCTCCCGACCACGGTCACGACGGTAACGACGACCGTCGTCACAACGACGACCACCACCATTTTGGATGCGGTCGCCGTGCCGACGGGGTTGTCCGTCACTGCCAACATCCTCGAATTCGATGCGGTCGCAAATGCCCAGCGTTATCAGATCAGCATCCGCGCCCTCGGTGCGGAAACATCGCGCGAGTATTTCGTGACCGCGGGATTCAACCTTGCCATGCTGCTTGACTATGGAATATATCTGCTGCGGATCCGGACCGTCGCCGTGCCGGGTTATCGCGATTCGGAATGGTCGGAAGAAATCACGATCGACCTGTTCGACCCGGATACCACGAATCTCCTGGAGGCTGAGGACATGAACGATTACCGCTATGTCAAATGGCTTGGTCGCACCCGTTACGACGAAGGCAGTGACTGTCGCTATCTCTATTACACTGCAAGCGGCTTCGAAGTCGGCTTTTATGGCACCGAACTGACCGCCGTCCTGAAGGCCACGAACTATGATAATATCTACAAGCGTCCTTTCATCGTCATTTTGATCGACGGCGAGGAAAATCCGCTGGCCGGCCGTGCCGTTTCGCTCAAGGCGGCGGAAACCACCCTTGCCCTCGTGACCGGCCTGGACGAAGGCTATCATACCGTCAAAGTTCTTAAACGGAGCGAAGCGCTCGAAAGCGATGTCGCCCTCAAGAGTCTTGCGACCGATGGCCGCTTTTCCGCCCCCGACGAAACGAAGGCGCTGAAGATCCAGTTCATCGGCGATTCCTCGCTGACCGGATACGGCAATCTCGCCACTTCTGTGACGACGACGAAATCGACGACGAATTCCGACGGCCTGCTCGATTTCGCCTATCTGACCTCCTACATGCTCGATGCCGAATTTTCGATCGTCGCTTCGAGCGGCTGGGGAATTTCCCGCGGCTGGAATACGCCCGGTGGCGCGATCGATGAGATTGAAAACATCCCCAACGCTTTCGATTACGTCGCCATCGACGGCACGAACCACGTCCGCACCGATTGGGGCAAATGGGATCAGTCGGATTTCGATCCCGATGTCATCGTCATCACCCTGGGAACGAACGATTTCAACGCCCCTGCCTATGACAACATGAACGAAACCGACAAAGCGGCGCTCCGGGAACGCTTCGTCGCCGATTATGTCGCTTTCCTCGTGCGTCTCAACAATCTGTTCCCCGGGGTACCGATCATCGTCGCCTACGGCATCATGGCCGACGCGTGGCGGATCGGATCGAGTGAACTCGCCGCCGTCGCCCAGGCCAACGCCGCGATCGGTGAAACCGCCGTCTACGCGCTTGAAATGCCCGCCGGCGGCACGCTTGGCCAGGTGTTCGGTTCGGATTACCATCCTTCTGCCGGAACGCACGTACTGGCCGCGAATGCGCTCACGAATCTCATCGTCGCCCTGACGGGGGCGTTGAAAGTCCGCGACAACGTCGATCTCTGATTCTCGGGTCAAACTGTTCGCAACGCCTTGACAATCCTTCCGGCACCAAGTATACTATGATAAATCAATGACGGGGAAATAGGCACGAAACGTTCCTGCAGAAAGCCGATGGTCGATGCGAATCGGTGAAGCGTTTGGACCGATCCCTCTCCCGAGTGGCGTCAAAACGCCCGTCGTCCACGTTATCGGACGCAAAAGCGCCGGAGTAATCCGGAACAAAGGTGGCACCGCGATTCCAATCGTCCTTTACCATAGGGTAAGGGACGTTTCTATTTCAAGGAGGAAAACATCATGTTGGATCTGAACCGCATCAAGGAAAATCCGGAAGCGATCCGGGCTGCCCTCAAGAAGAAAGGCTGGGATGCCGATTTTGGCTACCTGCTCGATCTTCTGACGATCCGCAGCGAGTTTCTGGTGAAGATCGAAAAAGTCAAGGCGGCCGTGAATGCCTATTCCGCGTCCGTCCCGATCCGGAAAAAGGCGGGCGAAGACGTCACGCCCATTTTCGCCATGGTGAAGGAGCTTTCCGCTTCGATCACGGAAACGGAAAAAGACCTGAAAACCACCCAGGCCAAGATCGACGAGTACGTCGCCGCGCTTCCTAACATCCCCGATGACGATCTCGTCGCCGGCGGAAAGGAAAACAACCGCGTCTTGCGGACGAACGGCACAAAACCCGAGTTCGCCTTCCCGGTGAAAAATCACGTCGACCTCTGCGAGTCGCTCGGGCTGATCGATTATGTCCGCGGCGCCAAACTGTCCGGTGCCGGCACCTGGATCTACACGGGCCTCGGCGCCCGTCTGGAATGGGCGCTTCTCAACTTCTTCATCGCCGAACATCTCGCCGACGGCTACGAATTCATCCTGCCGCCGCATCTTCTCAATTATGAAAGCGGCTTTACCGCCGGCCAGTTTCCGAAATTCCAGGACGACGTGTTCTGGCTCAAGGGATCGAACCCCGACAAGTTCATGTTGCCGACGGCGGAAACCGCCCTCGTCAATTTGCACCGTGACGAAATCCTTGCGGCCGACGACCTGCCGAAGAAATACTTCGCCTACACGCCGTGCTACCGTCAGGAAGCGGGCAGCTACCGCACCGAGGAACGCGGGATGGTGCGCGGTTATCAGTTCAACAAGGTCGAAATGGTCCAGTATACGACCGAAGCGGGTTCTGATGCCGCCTTCGACGAACTGGTCGCCAAGGCCGAAAGCCTCGTGAAGAAACTCGGGTTGCACTTCCAGACGTCAATCCTCGCCGCCGGCGACTGCAGTCACAGCATGGCGCGGACGTTTGACATCGAAGTGTGGATTCCTTCGATGGGCATCTACAAGGAAGTCTCTTCCGCTTCCAACGCCCGCGATTATCAGGCCCGCCGCGGTAAAATCCGCTATCGTGACAAAGTGACGGGGAAAACCCGCTTCTGCCATACCCTGAACGCCTCCGGGCTCGCCACGTCACGGATCTTCCCGGCGATCCTCGAACAGTTCCAGCAGGCGGACGGTTCGGTCCGCGTTCCGGAGGTCCTCGTTCCGTTCCTGGGCGTATCGGTGCTGCTTCCGGCAGATAAAAAATAATACCATATGGAAAAGAATCGCCCGATCGGGCGATTCTTTTTACTTGCAGGTTTCTCAGAGGACTTTGCAGATCCTGTCGCTCTGGGTATCGATGATGACGGGAATGACGACCGGCTTGCGCCGTGTCTCCTTATACAGGTAATCGGCGACCTGATTGCGGATCGATTCCTTGTAGGCCCGCCAGTCGATAGTACGGGCGGCGAACTGTTTGGCGGTGATGTTCCGGTAAATCGTTTCGATCTGCGTGATGACTTCCTCGTTATCCTTCATATACATGAAGCCGCGGGAAACGATTTCCGGTTCGTTGAGCATCAGCCGCTCGCGGGCATCGATGTTGGCGATGATCAGGAGAAAGCCGTCCTGACTCAAAAGTTCGCGTTCCTTGATGACGGTATCGTTGACGTCGGAATCGAAATTCCCGTCGACCATGATCGAAGCATTCATGATCGTGTCATGCTTGAGTTCCATGCGCCCGTTTTCGAACGTGACGACTTCGCCGTTGTCGATCTGGATGACGTTCTGCTCGGGATACCCGTACTCGATTGCCAGATCGTGCTGCGCTTGCAGGTAGCGGAATTCGCCGGTGATCGGGATGATGTATTTGGGCGTCAGGAAGGTGTACATCATCTT
>CAZFHR010000134.1:0-4356 GCA_964519115.1 uncultured Candidatus Izemoplasmatales bacterium | reverse complement strand
TTTGTCTACACTCTGAAGTGCCGTTGCCGGCACTTCTTTTATTTATCGGGTTCCTTGATCGTAGATCTTCCCGGCCGCTTTCGGGGCGTGGGATGTCTTCGAAGTCGCAATCAGGACGACAAGCGTCGCGATATAGGGAACCATTTTGTAAATCTGCGATGAGATATCGAGTTCCACCAGAAAGGGAATGCTCGCGTAGGACACCGCAATCGTCTTCATCAATCCGAAGAAAAAGGCGGCGAAAAGGATGCGGAACGGTTTCCAGTTGCCGAAGATCAGGACGGCGATCGCAAGGAAGCCATAACCGGAAACGGTGCCTTCGAATTGCTTCCCGACGGAAACGGCGAAGATGAATCCGCCGACCCCAGCAAGAAATCCCGAAGTGAGAACGGCGCCGTAACGGACGCGATAGATGTTGACGCCAAGCGAGTCGGCGGCGTGGGGGTTTTCACCGCAGGCCATCAGCCGCAGACCCGTTTTGGTCTTGTAAAGGAATACATAGGCGACAAGAAGGATGGCGATGCCAACATAGAGACCGACATTGACGGATTTGAAGAAGAGATCGCCGAAGATGGGGATGTTCGCGAGCGGACCCACCTCCCGCATCTTGAATGAAGTCTTGAACATGATCTGACGGCCGCCGAATACTGAACGGGCGATGAATACGGCGAGGGCAGGCGCAATCAGGTTGAGGGCGGTCGCGGAAATCGTCTGATCCGCTTTCAGTGAAATCGAAGCGTAGGCGTGCAGCCAGGAAAACAACAGTCCGGCGACGCCGCCGATGAGCGCGCCTTCCAGAAACAGGATGCTTTTTTCCGTGTTCGTCTGCGCCGCCGCGAGGATAAGCGTCTGCGGTTCGGTGGCCTTGATGAACCATACGCCGACGAAAGCGCCGAAAATCATGATACCTTCGAGGGCAATGTTGGTGACGCCGCTCTTTTCACAGATCATCGCGCCGATGGCGACGATGAGGAGCGGAATCATCGTTTCGAGGGTAGAATGCATCAAATCATAGATGAGGACGTTGAAAATCATCGTTCATCACTCCCTTCCGCATTGAGGAGGGCCGCTTTTTTCTGCTTCCGTTTGGAAAGAAACTGGTACAAAACGACGGACAGAGCGCTGAAGTAAATGATGACGGAGGTGATGACATCGGCCAGTTCCTTCATGTAGTTGGCAAGGTCCATATAGTCGCCGCCCTGGCGGATATAGGCAAGGAAGAGGCCGGCGATGCCGACACCGATCGGTTCGGAAATGCCGAGCAAAGCGATCGAAATGCCGTCAAATCCGAGCGACATGAATTCCTGCGACATAATTGCCTGCTCGACGAACATCTTCTTGTCCGTGACCATGATGACGATCGCCCCGGCGAGACCGGCAAGAATGCCGGCGATTCCCATGGAGAGCATGATGTTCCTTTTCGTATTCATGCCAGCATATTTGGAGGCGTCGCTGTTGAATCCGGCCGCCTTCAGCTGATACCCGAGTGTCGTCTTGTTCAGGACGAAATGCATGACGACGACCGCCAGTAGTGCGATGAGGATGCCGATGTTGACTGAATAGCCACCGAAGAATTCGGCAAGGCCCTTGGGAAGCGCTGCCGACACATCGATCGTGACCGAATACGGTGCATTGCTACAGGAAAAGCCACCGCCCGGCCGTGGCATGCAGAACTGATAGAGAAGCCCGAACGATTCCAGCGCCCAGAAGACAAAATACATCGCGATGTAGTTCATCATGATCGACGCGACGACTTCGTGGACGTTGAAGATGGCTTTGAACAGGCCGATCAAGAATCCCCATAAGCCGCCGGCAATCATTCCGGCGAGCAGGCAGACCATCCAGTGCCACGGCGCCGGCATCGAGATCTTGACGCCGACGGTCAAAGCCGCTAGGGCGCCGATCACGAGTTGCCCGGGAGCACCGATGTTGAAGAGTCCGGTTTTGAAGGCAAATCCGACTGATAGTCCGGTCAGGATCAGCGGTGCGGCTCGGTAAAGCATGTAGCCGATGCTTTCCATGCCGCGGTTAAAGCCGCCAGCGAGCAGTTTGACAACGCCTTTCCCAAACTGTGGATCATTGGCAACGTCAAAGACTTCGAGTTTGACAAGCAGCCAGATGATGAACATCGTGAAAATCCCGAAAAGGAGACCTAGTCCGACGGCAAGAAACGAGGGTGCCGCTTTGCGGAACAAGGATCCCGAGAAGAATTTTTTGAGCCAACGGCCCACAGCGCATAGGATTTTCCATAGAAACTTGCCGGCGACGACAAAGGCTTTGCCGACATCCTTGAGCAGTTTACGCCACTTCATCGGCTTTCACCTCCGTCTTCGATCCCGACATATACAGACCGATTTCATGGAACGAAGTCTTTTCTGGATCGAGTTCGGCGACGATTCGACCCTCGAACATGACGAGAATCCGGTCGGAGAGATTCATGATTTCATCCAGTTCCAGCGAAACCAGCAGAATGGCTTTGCCGGCATCGCGCTGCTCTAGCAGTTGATTGTGGATGTATTCGATCGCCCCGACGTCAAGCCCGCGGGTCGGCTGGACGGCGACGAGCAGTTCGGGATTGCGGGAAAATTCCCGGGATATGATCGTTTTCTGCTGATTTCCGCCCGACATCGAACGGACGATCGTCTGGGCGCCCGAAGCTGAGCGGATATCAAACATCTTAATCAGTTTTCTGGCGTTTTCATAGACCGCGTCTTTGCGAACGAATCCTAATTTTTGGAATTCGGGATAGTAATAATTTTCCAAAATGAGATTCTCCGCCAGATTGAAGTCGAGTACCAGGCCGTGTTTATGACGGTCTTCGGGGATGTGGCCCATGCCTTTCTGAAGCTTGGTCCGGATCGAGACGGCGGAAACATCTTCTCCCTTGATGAAAAATTTACCGGAGTGCTGCCGCTTGAGCCCGGTGATGATGTTCACAAGATCCGTCTGGCCGTTGCCTTCGATGCCGGCGATGCCGACGATTTCGCCGCTTTTAGCGTGCAAGGAAACATGATTGACGGTCATTTTGTTCTTTTCCTTGCTGAAGTAAGTGACATCTTCCGCCCGGAAGATTTCTGATCCGATCTTCGCTGGATTCTTGTCGACCGTGAAACTGATCTTCCGGCCGACCATCATCTCGGCGAGTTCGCCGATTGTCGTATCCTTGACGGCGACGGTGCCGATGCATTGCCCTTTGCGCAGAACCGTGCAGCGATCCGCGACGGCCATGACTTCGGCGAGCTTGTGGGTAATGATGACGATCGATTTGCCTTCGCGGGCAAAATTGCGGATCGTCGCCATCAGTTCGTCGATCTCCTGAGGCGTCAGAACGGCCGTCGGTTCGTCAAAAATCAGGATGTCCGCATCGCGGTAAAGCATCTTGAGGATTTCGACCCGTTGCTGCATGCCGACGGTAATATTTTTAATCAGCGCATCCGGTTCAACAAACAATTTGTACTTGTCGCGGATTTCGATGATTTTTTTTCGCGAGTTTTGTTTGTATAGAAAACCCAATTTGGACTCTTCGTTACCCAAAATGATATTTTCCGTCACGGTAAAAACATCCACGAGCTTGAAATGCTGGTGGACCATGCCGATTTTCAGACGGTTGGCGTCATTCGGGTTGCGGATCGTCACTTTTTCGCCTTGATAGCGGATTTCACCGCCGTCGGCGCCATAAAGTCC
The DNA here is from genome assembly GCA_964519115.1 of uncultured Candidatus Izemoplasmatales bacterium. GTDB lineage: Bacteria > Bacillota_I > Bacilli_A > Izemoplasmatales > Hujiaoplasmataceae > UBA12489. Next base: position 672 of record CAZFHR010000134.1, on the reverse strand, counting down.
GAAGAGAATGGACATCAAGGTGCTTTTTCCGGCACCGTTTTCTCCGACCAAGGCATGGACTTCGCCTTGTTTTAAACGAAAGGTCACGTTGTCATTGGCCTTCAACGTGCCGAAATTCTTGCAGATATCAATCATTTCGATAATGTATTCCATGAAGTCACCTCAAAAAGGTTGATAGGCCCCTATTTTGAAAGAAGGAAGGATCGGTGGTGATCTCCTTCCTTCTTCAAAATCGGAACGTTAATTTGTAATCAGGTGAAATCGATTATTCTCCGGAAGTGTCGCAGATGACTGTGACCTACGCCGGGGTGACGCCAAGAGTGATCAGGCAATCGGCTCGGCGGCGTTGCAGATGGCGGTGACTTGCGCCGGGGTGACGCCAAGGGCGGTCAGGAAAGCGGCAAGGCTTGAACCATCATTGGTCGGGGCGACAACCGTGCCGGCGACGACGAGAATGAACAAAGCGTTGTAAGCGGTCGAGACGGCCGTTGCGGAAGTGCCGAATCTGGAGAAGTCAGCCGGGAGGCCAACGCCGCCTTCAGCAGCGCCGAGGGAGATCGTTCTGCCACCGACGAAGGTGCCTTCGTAGAAATCGGTAAGCGCCGAGATGGCGGCTTCGCCGACGCCTTTAAGGGCGGACGTGATGACGGTCAGAGAATCATCGGCTTGGTC
>CAZFHR010000133.1:0-4380 GCA_964519115.1 uncultured Candidatus Izemoplasmatales bacterium | reverse complement strand
AAGTCTCGCAGCGCTTTGGAATCGGATGACCTTCGAACAAGGCCGGTTTCATCCAGCGCTCGAGGACGAACCACCCGCCGAGGTTGACGGCATGGAATTTGTCCACGGATTACCTCGTTAAAAGCACGGTCGTCATCGACCGAGCCGGCGCCGTCGCGGACCGCGCCGCGCCGTCGAAATCGAAAGCATAGGGTTGTTCGGTCGCCGTCTTGTTCAGAAGCACGAGGACGATTTCGCCGCCGGGGTTCTCAAAACCGATGACGGACAGATCAGGATTGCCATTCACGGTCTTGATCCGGAACGCGCCCGGTTTCACGTATTTCGAGATGTGGCCGATGTAATAGTAGGATGTTTCGGTAATCAGTGTTTCCGGGAAGATATCGACGATGATCGGGGCGTCGCAGACATTGTTCACGTGGTTCGGACCGCCGAGGTTGTCAAGCCAGAGATTCCAGTCCATCCAGCCTTCGCACCAGTTCGACAGATCGCCGATCATGTTGGTCGCATAGCGTTCGCCGGATTCCCACGTATAGCGGTGCATATGGAAGTTCTCGACGCAGCCTTCGGTGAACATCAGGCCTTTGTCGGGAAACAGTTCGTGGACCTTCCCGACGTTTTCGAACGCTTCGGAAACATACCAGTGGAACGCCGTTCCCCAGACGTAGCGGGCCGTTTCCGGATCGCTCAGGATCGGTGTGACGCGTTCGACGATGATGTCGCGGTTATGATCCCAGATCATGATCTTGACATCAGATACATCCGATCCGGTAATCGTCGGTCCCAGATGCTTTTTGACGAAATCGCGTTCTTCTTCGGCTGAATAGATGCAGGAATCCCAGCGCTGCACAGCGGCCGGTTCGTTCTGCACGGAAACCCAGGCGACGGTAAGTCCGGCTTTGCGATATTCCTCGACAAACCGGACGAAATAACGGGCCCAGCTGGCAGCGTATTTTTCCAGCAGATGGCCGCCGCGTATCGGCGAGTTGTTATCCTTCATGAAAGCCGGCGGCGTCCACGGCGAGCCGAGGAGCGCGATCGGCTTGCCTCGAATCTGTTCGGCCTGGCGGACGATCGGAATGACGTACTGCCGATCGCGGGCGATGTTGAAGGAATCAAGATTGGCGTCGCCCTCTTCGATATAGGTATAACTCGACAGGGAAAAATCACAGCCATGGATCGAAACCCGCCCAATCGAATAGCCGATGCCTTCCACCGGGTCGAAATACATCCGGATCGCCTTTTCGCGGACGGCGGGCGCAACGCGGAACAGGTTGTAGCAGGCCGCTTCGGTGAAAGCGCCGCCGAAACCGATGATCTTCTGGAATTTCACTTTGCGGTCGAACCCGATTTTCGGTGCCTCCGGGTCGGCGACGGCATGCAGGCAGTTGACGGGGGAAAGTCGATATTCCGTGTTTTTCGCCGTGATGATGGTTTTGATCATGATGGTACCTCCTACATGAATATGTAACTGTTTACACAATTCTATTATATGCTTTCGTGCCCAGAATATCAACCGGTAACAAAAGGTTTGAAAAGCGGAAAAGGAAGGCCGGATCCGGCCTTCCCTCAACCTTCGATGATGCGATAATAACGCACGTAGTCGATTTGAAATTCGGCCGGATATTGCGCTGGATCAATGTCCCCGCCCCATGTTCCGCCGATCGCGAGATTCAGGATCAGAAAGTATGGTTTGTCAAAGGGCCAGCCCTTTTCGGTCGTGTCGAATCCGGGTTCGTTCTTCTCATATCGCTGGAAAGAGACTCCGTCGATGAAGAATTCGATTGCATCTGGCGTCCAGTCTATCGCATACTCATGGAATCCGGTCGTCGTTCCCGGTCGGTGTTCGAAATGCGTCCGCTGCGTCCGGAGCACGTGATTGTACAGTTCGGTGTGCAGGCTCACATGCACGGTATCCAGCTTGTGAGTGATGTGCTCCATGATGTCGATTTCGCCGCATTTTGGCCAGGGAATACCCGCTTCGCGTTTGTCCGATGGCAGCATCCAGATCGCGGGCCAGGACCCCTTGGCGGCCGGGATTTTCGCCATCACGGCGATCCGTCCGTACAGGAAATTTCGACGCTGGTAAGTCGTCAGGCGGCAAGAGGAATACGGCGCGTCAAGATAAGGGGCGATGATTCCCGTGATTGTCAGGATCGAATCGCGGATGTTGGCGTTGGCGCCGTCGGTGTAGTACTGCAGTTCGCGGTTGCCCCAGCGGCGGGCGCCGACGTCATAATTCCATTGCTTGGGATCGGGTTTGCCGCTGACATCGAATTCGTCAGACCATTCCAATTCATACCGTTTCATGTCATACCGCCTTTCCAAGGGTCGCGATGATCGTTTCGTCGCGGTCGAGATCTTTTTGCGCGATCGTGAACACCGCGCCGTTGATGACATGGTTCTTTCCGCCATAGCGGACCGTATTCACGACATAACCGCCCAAATCGCGGTTTTCCGGATTGCGGACGAGGAGCCGGCAACGTCGGTCGCCGGCGAAAAAGGCACAGGAGGCTTCACCGTCGGCGAAATGACGGCGTTCCAGTCGGGGTTCGATGACGAGATCGCCATACACGCCGCGGATTCCGAAAATCCGTTCGACGTGGGCGATGACCGTCCAGGCGGCTGATCCGGTGAGATAGTGGTAGACACCGCGGCCGCGGGGATCGATGTATTCCGGGATACCCGGCAGGATCTTGCTCTTGTCGATATCGCCCAGATAGTCGGAAAGAGCATGGAACACGGCATTGCCTTCGTTGGCAAAGCCGCCGGCGAAAAGTCCATACGCGTACATCACGGCCATGTGCGAAAACAGGGCGCCGTTCTCCTTGTGACCGAAGGCGAACCCGGCGAAGCGGCCGAGTTTCAGATTCGCCGCCTGCAGGTCGGTATTGAGGCGGATGCATCCGGTCGCCGGATCCTGAAGATGATGGTGGACGGCGCGGATGATCTGCGGATACCGGTCTGCGGGAACGATGCCCGCAAGCATCGGAAAGACCTGGCCGGTGAGCGTCATCCGGACATCGCCCGGACGTGCACAATCGACTTGCCTCCCGGCATCGTCATAATAACCGTTATACCAGCCGGAACCGTCCTCGGAGGCAATCCATTCCTGGTCGTTGATCAGTTTTTTCCAATGTTTGCTTTTCGCTTTGAGATCGGCGATCAGATCGACGATGTCATAGCGGATCGTCCGGCCGGAAATCTTGCCAACGACCTGAGCGAAATAACCGTCGCGGACGGATCGAAGGAACGCCGGATCGCCGGTCAGGGGCTTCTTCAGGGTTCCGAACAGCCGTCCGGCTTCTTCGGGCATCGTCACATGATTCCAGCCGCGGGTTTTGCGCAGATGATCAATCAGGTCGGCGAGGCGGGCGAGGTTGCCGGCGTACATCGCCGTGAACGCGACCGTTTCACCGTTGGCAGAAGCCATGTCCAGACCGTCGTTCCAGTCGGCGCCTTCGAGACGGACGCAACCGTGATCGCCGACGTTGAAGAACGGGATGACGTTTTCCAGAATCAGGTGTTCGAGCATCGTGCCAAAATACGGTTTTCCGCTCACGTCGACGAGGGTGTTGTCGCCATTCTGGATGAAATCCGGATCGACGGCCTTCGTATAGGCGGCGAATTTATCCTTAAAATATGGAATTTTTTCTTCGAGGAGGTCGAGATCCCCGGTGCGGTTGAGATAGAAGTCGCAGGTCAGAAACGGCCAGGCGCCATGATCCGACCAGACGCGGACGATGTTGTTCCGGTCAGCGACGAATTCTCCCGGCTTCATACCGACGATCGTCGCGTTCGATCCGTCAATGCGGACGCCGCGGAGATTGTTGATGATGCCGGCGCGGGCACTCTTGGGATCAAGCAGCGTCAGGGCAAGCGAGTCCTGCCAGAGATCGCGCCAGCCGCGGCCGCCGCGGCCATAATCGTGATCCGGTAAAAACGAGCAGCCGTAGATGCGGCGCATGATCGGCTGGAGGCTGACCCAACTGAGCCATCCGGTCAGAGCCGGCGACCCAATTTTCATCTGGATGGCGGCGGTTTCCTTTTGCCAGTACTCCCTGGTTTCGGCGAGCAAGGTGTCAAAGGCAGCCGGAGACAGCCACCGGGGGGCGGCTTCCATGATGGCCGAATGGCCTTCGGCGATGAAATAGCCCGCGACGATCGAAAGCGACTCTCCGGCTGCGAGGACGACTTCGGCGAATTCGAGGCCACCGAGCGTTTCGTAACCGGCGACGATGTCACCGGGTTTGTGTCCAGAGGAAAGGTCGCAGCGGGGGACGGCGGGAAAGAACATGTCGTTGCCTTCGCCCAGAAATTCCTCAGCGATCGGCCACCACTTGGCGATGCCGGCATGGCGGTCGGAACGTGCGAAGACGCCAT
>CAZFHR010000132.1:0-4422 GCA_964519115.1 uncultured Candidatus Izemoplasmatales bacterium | reverse complement strand
GCGACAGATAGATCGTGGCATAAAGTGCCATCAGCGACTGGTTCGAACAGATGTTGGAGTTGGCCTTTTCGCGCCGGATGTGCTGCTCGCGCGCCTGCAATGTGAGGACGAAGGCGCGGCGGCCGTTCTTGTCAAACGACTGGCCGACGATCCGGCCCGGCAGTTTGCGGACATGGATCTTTTTGGTTGCCAGATACCCGAGGTAGGGACCGCCGAAAGCGAGCGGCATGCCCAGGCTCTGACAATCGCCACAGGCGATGTCGGCGCCGTCGGCCGCCGGCGTTTTCAGCACGGCGAGCGTCGAAATGTCGCACGATTCGATCAAAACCGATCCGTTCGCGTGGACGCAGTCGGCGATGCCGGCGAACGTTTCGACGATGCCGAAGAAATTGGGTTTCTGTACTAAAACGCCAGCGACGTCCAAAGACAGCATCGCTTGCAGATCGGCAAATGACGTTTCGCCGTCGGCGACGGGAATGAATTCGATTTCCAGCCCTCGGAAATGGGCATAGGTCAGGATCACTTCGGCGATGTTGGGATGCACGGTGGCGGAAACGAGGATCTTCTTCCGTTTCGTCATCGCTTCGGCCATGAAACAGGCTTCGGCGGCGGCGGTCGGACCGTCATACATCGAAGCGTTCGTGGCTTCCATTCCGGTGAGCATCGTCACCATCGACTGGTATTCGAAGATGTACCCGAGCGTTCCCTGGGCGATTTCCGGCTGGTACGGCGTATAGGACGTCAGAAATTCCTGACGTGATATCAGCTGCGTAATGACCGCGGGATCATAATGATCATAGGCGCCAAGACCGGAAAAGACGATCGCGGGCCGGTTCGCGGCGGCGATTTCGTGAAGCTTGGCGCGGATTTCGATTTCCGAATGGGCGGCCGGCAGATCGTAATCGCCGATCATCCGGACCGATTCCGGGATATCGACGAACATTTCCCGGTCAGCCTTGATGCCGATTTTCTGCCGCATCGCGAGCAGATCCTGCTCGGTATGCGGGAAGTATTTGAACACGGCGGCCCTCCTACTTGGAGATCAGGCGATATTGTTCGGCGGAGAGCAGATGGGCGGCTTCGGACGGCTTGGAAAGATCGACCTTGACGAGCCACGAGGCAAACGCGTCGCGGTTGATCCCTTCCGGGTCGCCGACGAGTTCTTCGTTCACGGCGAGAACGGTGCCCGACAGCGGACTGATGAGGTCGGATGCGGCTTTCACGGATTCGACGGCGCCGAATTCCTGGCCCTGGATGAGTTTGGTACCGCGTTCCGGCAGGTCGACGAAGACGACGGTTCCGAGTTGCGACTGCGCGAATTCAGTGATGCCGAAGGTGGCCGTGGTGCCTTCCACTTTGGCCCATTCATGGGTCGGGGCGTACAAATAGCCTTCCAAAACCTTATTCATTTGCTTTGTCTCCTTTGGGTTTGTAATTTTTTTTATAGAAGGATTTATTCCGGACGAATCCGGGAATGCGGCGGTTGCGGATCTGGACGGCGATCGGCGTGTCCGGTTTCGTGTAGGCGATGTCAAGCATCGCCATCGCGACCGGTTTGCCCGTCGAGATCGAGAGGTAGCCGGTGGTCACGTACCCGATTTTTTCCGCGCCGGCGAAGACTTCGTAATGAGCGCGGGGAACCGCTTTTTCCGTCAGTTCGATGCCGACGACCTTACGCGTCAGTCCCTTGGTCTTCTGATCGACGAGCACGGCCTTGCCGATGAAATCGGGCTTTTCCAGTTTGACGAAGAACCCGAGCCCGGCTTCCAGCGCCGTGATTTCGGCCGAAATCTCATGGCCGTAAAGCGGCAGTGCGGCTTCGAAGCGGAGCGTATCGCGGGCGCCGAGCCCGCAGGGAGCAACTTCGCCGGATGCGATCAGGACGTCCCAGATTTCATTGATGGCGACAATGTCGGAATAGAGTTCGAATCCGTCTTCACCGGTGTACCCGGTCCGCGAAACGAGGATGTCGTGACCCTGCCACCAGACGTGTTTGAACGTGAAGGCTTCCAGATCGGACAGTTCGATCGCCATTACCCGGCGGAGGATCGCCTCCGTCTCCGGACCCTGGACGGCGATTTCACCGTATTCGTCGGACAGGTTGCGGACGACGACGTCGAACGCCTCCGTCTGTTCGACGATCCAGGCATAATCCTTGGCGACGTTGGCGGCGTTGACCACGAGGAAGAGTTCGGTCGCGGAAACCTTGTAGACGAGGAGGTCATCGACGACGGTGCCGTTGGGATAAAGCATCATGCCATAGACGACCTTGCCGTCGGGTTTCGACGTGATTTCATTGGTGGTGATGTAATCGATGTAGGGAAGGGCGTCCGGTCCCTTGATGAGGATCTCGCCCATATGCGAGACGTCAAACATGCCGGACTTGGTCCGGACCGCCTGATGCTCGGCGATGATGCCGGCATATTCGATTGGCATCAGCCAGCCGGCGAAGGGTTCCATGCGCGCGCCGAGGGCGACGTGCTTGTCATAAAGACAAGTTTTCTCAGTATCATTCATGTTAACACCTCTTCAACATTATATCATATGGCCGTTTCCGCCAAACAAGATTTCGCAAAAATCAGCGGCGGTGAGTTTCATGATATAGTCATTCGGATCGATCGCGGCCAGGGCTTCCTCGAAGGCTTTCCTGGTGAAGGGAAGCCCTTGGAAAAGGGTCAGGAATTCGTCCTGGTCGCCGATCAGGAAGTAATCGCCCAGCAGGTTCATCTTCTTGACGAGGTTATTCTTGAGTTCGATCCGCGCTTCGATCGTGCCGGCGGCGACGTATCCTTTTTTGATCACGGTATAATTGGGGTTCTTGCCATAGATGAATTCTTCGGAAAGATATGAGCGCTCGATGATGGCGATTTCTTTCAGGTCGTGGCCCGAGAGCGTGATTTCGTCATCGCAGAGATCCCGTTTCATCTTCGCCTTGAACGCCTCGATGTCGATACTCAGGTGCTCCTTGAGGTTCGTCACGCGTTTGCGGACCGAATCGATTCCCTTGGAAATCAGCTTCTCGTTGTCGGGAGTGATCGCCCGAACCATGACCGACACGTCGGTGTCGAAGAGCATCGTGCCGTGGACGACCGATTTGTCGCGAACGCGGTAGAAGGCGTTGCCGGAAACCTTGAGGTCGCCGATGAGAATGTCGTTGCGGCCGGAAAAACGGGCGTCGAGATCAAGCGACCGCAGAACGCTGACGACGCGGTTCAGATAATTCTCGAACACGAAACTCTGGTTGAACGACGGCGTGATGAACGAAAACATGATGTTGGAGTAATCGGCATACACGCAGCCCCCGCCGGATTTCCGGCGGAACATATGGATGCCGTTTTCCCGGCAATAACCGACGTTGACTTCGTTTTCGATCAATTGGTTCCGGCCGAAAATGACGGATGGTTCGACCTGCCACATGAAGAAATACTCGTCGGCGGGATAGGCGAGGGCGAGATATTCTTCGGTTGCGAGATAAAAAGAGAGGCGGCGCACTTCATCGTGCGGGTATGACACGTATTTCATCTTCGTTTACGCTCCTATGGATGATCCTTCGAAAAAAAAGAGAGTAGCGAACTACTCCCTTTCCAGAAATTCGGTGATCCGTTTGAGTTCCAGGTCCGCGAGGAATTCGGTGAAGGGGGCGATGTCTTTGTTGATTTTGAACTCGTCGATGTTGGCGAAGTAGTCGTTTCGGATGCCTTTGGTGATGGAGACGGGCAGGAATCCCTCCAGTTCCAGCTGATAGTTCAGGAGCAGGCGGGCAAGTCGGCCGTTGGCGTCCATGAACGGATAGATTTTCAGAATTTCGAGATGGGCGAAACTGGCCTTGGCAAGACCCGCAAGATTCGGATCGTCGAGTTCGCCGAAATAGTTTTCCATCTTCTTGTAGATTTTCAGATAATTCGGCGGCACATGTTTCGCCCCGAGGATGAAGAGGTCGCGGCTCCGGTAGACGCCGCCGGGGATGATGCCGTCGACGAGCGCCTGGTGCAGGTCCTTGACGATCGTTTCCGTGATTTCCTGGCCGGAATGCACGAGATGGTGAACCATTTGGACGGCGTGATAGTTGTTGATGATCGCCCGCCGGACGAGTTCGTCCTTATCTGGGAATAACCGGGAATGATCCTCGAGCAAAAAGCACACGTCCTCGTAAGTGAAATCGCCGTTATCAAAACTCGTCGATTCATAAATATAAAGCTTGTCGAACTCGTCGGTCAGTTCTTTCAGCCGTTCCGGGGATAGTGAAGCTTTCTTCTCGAGCAACTTCTGTTTGAGGCTTTCCGCCTCGATCAATTTCATTATCCATCACCTCGTTTTTATAGTATCACAGAAAACGTTTTCTATCAATATCGGAGCGCATTTCCAAGTAAAAAATTAGATAATCTTTGTCAAGGTATTTTTTGAATCAATTTTGATTTATTA
>CAZFHR010000131.1:0-4434 GCA_964519115.1 uncultured Candidatus Izemoplasmatales bacterium | reverse complement strand
ATCGCGCCCGTGGCGGCGGTGCCCGCAGGCGAGGCGGCATCGTCGTCACCGACCTCGCTTTCCGGCCGATGCACCACTACTTTATCAAAGGATCGGACGGAACGTTCAAGAACCGCCGCTCCTTCCTGCCCTACGAATTCATTCCCGGCACCGATCTGTGGGCGGCTGAGAACGGTTATGTGTCGATCACGCCGCTCAAGCTCGGCAACCGCACCGCTTCCGGGCTGGCCGAACTGAAGAAGAAGGTGGGAACCCTTGAGTAAGAAGAAGCGTCTCATTCTGGCGCTTGTCATCTATGCCGTCAATCTCATCACCGTATTTTTGCTCATCGCTTTTGCCGATTTCACCACGAACATCGACATGTGGCTCGCCGTCTGGCTCGTCATTTTGACGAGCATCGTATCCTACGGGACGGCGAAACTCTACCGCCGGTAGCCAAAGGGGGTTTTTGCCGTGGATCTAGCCAGGAATCTCGCCTTTGTACGCTCCCGTATCGGCCATCAGACGATCGTCGCCGCGACCAAGTCCGTCGGAGCCGAAACGATTGCCCAGCTCGTCGGTCTCGGCGTCACCGACATCGCAGAAAATCTGCCCGCGGCTTTTCTTGCCAAGAAGGCGGCGCTTGCCGGTCTGCCGATCCGCTGGCATTTCATCGGCCATCTGCAATCCAACAAGGCCAAGGGGATCATCGAAGCGATCGACTGCCTGCATTCGCTCGACAGTCTCAACCTTGCCCGGGAAATCCAGAAACGGCGGCCGACGCCGCTCGACTGCTTCGTCGAGGTGCATGTTTCCGGCGAACCATCCAAAAACGGCGTCGAACCGGAGTTTTTGCTTGATTTCGTCGCCGAATTGGCGAAGTATGATAAAATAAGGGTGGTCGGCCTGATGGGAATGGCCGCCGCCACCACCGATCCGACGCGGGTCGAAGCCGCGTTTTCCCGCTTGGCGAGCCTGAGGGACGCCATTGCGGCCAAGAAATTCTCCTATGCGCCCTGTCACGATCTGTCGATGGGAATGTCCGACGATTACGAAATCGCCGTCCGCTGCGGGGCAACCCATCTGCGGCTCGGCACGATTCTTTTCAGAAACGAGGTAGGAAGATGAGCCTGTTTGCTAAGAAAACACCCGTTAAAACCACCGATGTCGGATTCGAAACGCTCGAGTTCTTCCGGATTCACGACTCATCGAAGATCTACGAACACGCCGAGAAGATCATGCACCGGATTCCGATCGTCGTCAACTTCACCGACTGTCTGATCACGGAAGCCAACGAAGTCCTGCTGTTTCTGACCGGCGTTCTATACGCCTGCGACGGCGAAATCGTCAGGATTCAGGACAAAATCTACCTGATGGCACAGAAAAGCGATCTGAACGGCCCGACACTTCAGCGCTTCATCAACCAGTACGGGACGAAAAAATGACCGGGCTTCAGCTCGCGCTGCTTGTCATCTACCGGATTCTCTATGTGTATTATTTTCTTCTCATCGCGACGTTTTTACTGGGTCTGACGCCGATTATGCAGACCGGGTTTCACCGTTTTCTGAGAAAAATCACGGATCCGTACATGAATATTTTTTCCGGATGGATCGTAATCAAATGGCTTGATTTCACGCCGGTGATCGGCCTTCTGTTCTTCCAGTTCGTCCTTTTCCTGATCGGACGGGCGCTTTAGGTTGTTTTCGTACCCCGGGATCGGTTTTGCTTGAAATCCTTTGGGATTTCGGTTATAATGAATAAAACGATGATCGGGACACGACGTGATACCCACGGATTTCCAGCGACCGGACCTCAGGTGTAACGTCCGGAATCCGCCACCATGCCATCACCCGGGAGTTGACCGTTGAACGAAGTAGACGGCCACGCCGTTCCGGCGTTATCGGAATCGAGTGCCGGCTGTGCCGGAACAAAGGTGGTACCGCGGTTCATGATCGCCCTTTATCGGGGCGGTTTTTATTTTTTCTGAAAGTGATTTGGGGGGAAATGCCATGGATGTCAAACGAAATTACAAGGATACGCTGCTGATGCCGGATACCGAATTCCCGATGCGCGGGAATCTCGGGCAGAAGGAACCGCTGATCCAGAAGCAATGGGATGAGATGCATCTCTACGAACTGCTCCTGAAACAGAACGAGGGCTGCCCGGAATACGTGCTTCACGACGGGCCGCCGTACGCCAACGGTTCGATCCACATCGGCCATGCACTAAACAAGTCCCTGAAGGACTTTGTTTTGCGTTACAAGACGATGACGGGCCATTATGTCCGCTACATCCCCGGCTGGGATACCCACGGCCTGCCAATCGAGAACGCCCTTTCCAAAGACCGTAAAGTCGACCGCAAGTCGATGCCCGTGGCGGCATTCCGCCGGCTGTGCGAAACGTATGCGATCGACCAGATCGGCGTGCAGAAGAAACAGTTCCGCCGGCTCGGGATCCTCGGTGAATGGGACCATCCCTACGCCACCCTCGACAAAGACTTCGAAGCGGCGCAGCTCCGGCTCTTCGGCGAAATGGTCGAAAAGGGCCTGATCTACAAGGGACTGAAGCCGGTCTACTGGTCGCCCTCCTCGGAATCGGCGCTCGCCGAAGCCGAAATCGAATATTATGATATCGGTTCACCGTCGATTTTCGTGGCGATGCCCGTGGTCGCGACGAAAGGGCTCATACCGAAGAATGCCGAACTCGTGATCTGGACGACGACGCCGTGGACGATTCCGGCCAATCTGGCGATCGCCGTCGGTCCCACGATCGAATACGTCCTCATCAAGACCGAATCCGGCCGTTCTTTCGTTCTGGCCAAAAGCCGCCTCGAAGCCGTCAAGGCCGAACTGTTGCTCACCAAGGCCGAAATCCTCAAAACCTTCCTCGGTGCCGAAATGGAAGGCATGACCTATCAACATCCCCTCTATGAACGCATATCCCCTGTCATCCTCGGCGATCACGTCACGACCGAAGACGGCACCGGACTCGTCCATACCGCTCCCGGACACGGCGAAGACGACTTTGTCGTCGGCCAGAAATACGGGCTCGACGTTCTTTGTCCCGTCGACGGCCGCGGCTTCATGACCGCGGAAGCGGGCGAACGGTTCGCCGGCCTGTTCGTCGACGAATGCAATCCGGAAGTCATCAAAGCCCTCGACGAAGCCGGCGCGCTGCTCAAGTCGGGTTCCGTCCGCCACAGCTACCCACATGACTGGCGGACCCGCAAGCCCGTCATTTTCCGGGCGACGCCGCAGTGGTTCGCCTCGATCGACAAGTTGAAGGACGACATCCTGCAGGCGATCCGCACCGTCCGGTGGTATCCCTCCTGGGGTGACGTCCGGCTCGGAAACATGATCAAGGAACGCCAGGCCTGGTGCATTTCGCGTCAGCGCGCCTGGGGCGTTCCGATTCCTGCTTTCTATACTGAAAAAGGCACGGCCATCCTGGACCGCGACGTCATCGAACACGTTGCCAAACTGTTTGAAAAGGAAGGTTCCCATGCCTGGTTTGAAAAATCCGTCACCGAACTCCTCCCGCAAGGGTTCACCCATCCGGACAGCCCTAACGGCATCTTCACCAAGGAAACCGACATCATGGACGTCTGGTTCGATTCCGGATCGACCCATCATGGCGCCATGATCGATCGCGGCCAGCCCTATCCGGCCGATCTGTATTTCGAAGGATCGGACCAGTATCGCGGCTGGTTCAACTCAAGTCTGACGACCGGCGTCGCGACGATGGGCGCAAGCCCCTACCGGACGCTCGTGTCGCACGGATTCGTGCTCGACGGCGAAGGCCGGAAGATGTCGAAATCACTGGGCAACGTCATCGACCCGAACAAGGTGATCGACACCCTCGGCGCCGACATCCTGCGCCTTTGGGTCGCCTCGGTCGACTATCAGTCCGACGTCCGTATTTCCGATGAACTGGTCAACCAGGTCGCGGAAACCTATCGCAAGATCCGCAACACTTTCAAGTTCCTGCTCGGAAACCTCGCCGACTTCGATGTTCACGTCGATCGCGTCGCGGCCGACCAGCTGACCGAAATCGACCGCTACATGCTTGGCAAGACGCGGCGGCTGGTGGCGGAAACGCTCGACGCCTATGAAGATTTCCGCTTCGACGACGTGTACCGGAAAGCGGCGAACTTCGTCAACTTCATCTCTGCGTTCTATCTCGATTTCTCGAAGGACGTGCTATACATCGAACGCCGCGACGATCCGCGCCGGCGCGCGATCCAGACCGTCCTGTACGAAATGACGGATGCCATGCTTCGGCTCTTGACGCCGATCATCCCGCATACGACTTCGGAAGCCTATTCGTACCTGCCCCACCACGATGCCCGCGACGTCTATCTGTTGCGGATGCCGGAGAAACAGCCGTGGGATGCGGAGTTCGAAACGCTCTATGACGAATTCATGGTGCTGCGCGAAACGGTGTTGAAAGCCCTCG
>CAZFHR010000130.1:0-4512 GCA_964519115.1 uncultured Candidatus Izemoplasmatales bacterium | reverse complement strand
CTCGCAAGCGTTTTACGCGCGATCCACGCCCTCGGCATCACGACCGATGATCCCGACGATCCGGACGATGGCTTCAATTCCCTCGGCAGCCTTTCGCTGCAGACGGTGATGGACAACTTCGACATCCTGATCGCTTCGGCGATCCTGCATGCGACGATTTCCGATCAGATTCTCAACATCGAAGCCGACATGATCGTTGTTCCGGAAACCTACGGCACGGCCCCTGACGACGTCCTCACGATCGTGAAGACGGTCGATCTGATCCCCTTCATCGCCGCTTCCGAACTCGAACGGATGTTCACGTCGCTTGAGCTCCTCGGTTTCACCGATTTCTCGGTTTCGCTCGACGCCACGATCATCGACCGGCTGGAAAGCGAAGCCGATCCGACGATCCTCGATCAGGACAAACTCGATACCCTGTTCGCCTCTGCGATCATCCATGCTTCCTTCTCGAAGATGTTCCTTGACCTGACGGTCCCGGCCGAAGGCGGAGAAGCGATGGTCGTCGTGCCCGGACAGGATTACGCCGGCATCGAAGTCCTTTATACCGAAGCCTTGGTCGACTATGTTTCCGTCGCCGAACTGCAGCATTCGCTGTCGGCGCTCCATGCCCTCAACGTCAGCGATTTCAACGCCGTCGACGCCCTCGACATGGATACGATCATCGCCAACCTCGACACCATCCTCGCCTCGGCGATCATGCACGCGACGATTTCCAAACAGATCATCGATCTGTCGGTCGACGATCCCGAGGTGCCAGACGATGGCACCCTCATCGTTCCCTACTACGCCGCTGATGACCTTACCGTGATCCGGAAGACCGTCCTCGACGTCGAATACATCGCTCCCGAAGAACTCGCGTACCTGTTCGATGCCCTGAAACTGCTTGGCATTTCCGGCGATCTTTCCCAGTTCTCCGGCGATCTCGACTATTCGCCGTTCTTCGACGACGATGACCGCGATACGATCCTGTTGTCGGCGATCATGCACGTGATGGTCTCCGATACGCTGACGGGAATGGATCCCGCTACCATCACCGTTCCTTATTATTATGAAACCGGCACCGCTCCCGCCGACCGCGTCCGCGTCATCGTCGGGGCAGCGGGATTTACCAACGAATACATCACCGCCGTCGAAATCGACAGCTTCTTCATCGCGCTTCGCGAACTTGGGATCACCGGCAACATCGAGGATTTCGATGGAACCATCAATCTCGCCGCTCTCTTTGTTGAAACGCAGCGCGACCTGATCCTTACTTCGGCGATCATGCAGGCACGGATTTCCGCCGAAATCTTCGGTCTTGGTGATGATGTCCTGGCTGTCCCCTACTATCATGAAGACGGCATCATCCAGGTCCGGTGGACCGTCGGAGTAGATGCCGAAGCGACCGAGTACATCGCCAAAGTCGAACTCGTCGCCATCTTCGAATCACTGCCGCTTCTGGGCTTCTCCGGCGACATCCAGGGCTTTGACGGCACCGTCGACCTCTCGGCGCTCTTCGTCGAAGCCAGCCGCAACACGATCCTTTCGTCCGCCTGTCTCCAGGCGCGGATTTCCACGGAACTGATCGGCCTTGACGCCGCCACCCTCGAGATTCCCTATAGCGCGCCCGATGACGCGACCTTGATCCGCCTGACCGTCGGTGAAGTCGGTTTTACGACCGAATATGTCACCGTCACGGAACTTGGATTCATGTTCGAATCGCTGAAACTTCTGGGATTCACCGGCGATATTCAGAATTTCGATGGCTCGGTCGATCTGACCGCCCTGTTCGATGAAGTTCCGCGCGCCACCGTCCTTGCTTCGGCGATCGTCCATGCGAAGATTTCCGCCGAACTCGTCGGTCTCGGCGATACGCTCGCCATCCCGTATGGTCGGGAAGATTACGATCCGCTCGACCTGCTGACGTATGTCCGCATGACGGTCGGTGCGCTCGGTTTTGAAACTGAATACATCGTGGAAGCCGAACTCGGGTATCTGTTCGAAGCGATGCAGCTGCTCGGATTTAGCGGCGACGTCCTCACCGATTTCTCCGGTGATTTCGATCTGACGGCGATGTTTGTGCCGGCTGATCGCGCCACCGTCCTCACTTCGGCGATCGTCCACGCCAAGATTTCCACCGAACTGATCGCCTTGGATGATGCCACACTCGCCATTCCCTATACCGCTGCGGATGATACCACCCTCGTCCGCGTCACCATCGGCGATCCCGGCTTTGAGACCGAGTACATCATCGTTTCCGAAGTCGATACGCTCTTCGACGGCCTCACGTTGCTGGGCTTTACCGGCGACCTGCTGACCGATTTCACCGGCGACATCGACCTCTCGGCGCTCTTTGATCCGATTGACCGCGCCGCTGTCCTTGATTCCTCGATCATCCACGCTAAGATTTCCACCGAACTGATTGCTTTGGATGATGCCACGCTCGCCATCCCGTATACGGGTGCTGACGACCTTGGCGCCGTCCGCATCATCGTCGGCGCCGTCGACCACGAAACCGAATACATCGTCGAAACGGAAGTCAACACCCTCTTTGACGGCCTGACGTTGCTTGGTTTCTCCGGCGACTTGTTAACTGACTTCACCGGCGATATCAATCTCTCGGCACTCTTTGATGCCACCGACCGCGCCGCCGTCCTCGATTCTTCCATCATCCACGCTAAGATTTCCACCGAACTGATTGCTTTGGATGATGCCACGCTTGCCATTCCCTATACCGCAGCGGATGATGCCACCCTCGTCCGCATCATCGTCGGCGCCTTCGGCCAGGAAACCGAATACATCGTCGAAACGGAAGTCAACACCCTGTTTGACGGTCTCTTCCTGCTCGGATTCTCCGGCGACTTGTTAACTGACTTCACCGGCGATATCAATCTCTCGGCACTCTTTGATGCCACCGACCGCGCCGCCGTCCTCGATTCTTCCATCATCCACGCTAAGATTTCCACCGAACTGATTGCTTTGGATGATGCCACGCTTGCCATTCCCTATACCGCAGCGGATGATGCCACCCTCGTCCGCATCATCGTCGGCGCCTTCGGCCAGGAAACCGAATACATCGTCGAAACGGAAGTCAACACCCTGTTTGACGGTCTCTTCCTGCTCGGATTCTCCGGCGACTTGTTAACTGACTTCACCGGCGATATCAATCTCTCGGCACTCTTTGATGCCACCGACCGCGCCGCCGTCCTCGATTCTTCCATCATCCACGCTAAGATTTCCACCGAACTGATTGCTTTGGATGATGCCACGCTTGCCATTCCCTATACCGCAGCGGATGATGCCACCCTCGTCCGCATCATCGTCGGCGCCTTCGGCCAGGAAACCGAATACATCGTCGAAACGGAAGTCAACACCCTGTTTGACGGTCTCTTCCTGCTCGGATTCTCCGGCGACTTGTTAACTGACTTCACCGGCGATATCAATCTCTCGGCGCTCTTTGATCCGATTGACCGCGCCGCCGTCCTCGATTCCTCGATCATCCACGCCAAGATTTCCACGGAACTGGCCGCCCTTGATCCTGCCGTTCTGGCAATCCCCTATGGCAAGGCTAATTTCGCGGAACTTGATCCTTCCACCTATGTCCGCATCACCGTCGGTGCCATCGGTTCTCAGACTGAGTACATCGTTGAGACGGAAATCAATTATCTGTTCGATGGCCTCGAAACGCTCGGGTTCACTGACGACATCCTGACCGATTTCACCGGTGACATCAACCTGTCGGCTTTCTACATTCCGGCACAGCGCGCCGTCGTACTCCTGTCGGCGATCCTGCAGGCGAAGATCTCGCTTGAGATGTTCAACCTCGGATCCGCCACGCTCCTCGTACCGGATCAGGATGCTTCCGGCACCGTCGTCCGGCTCCTGGCTGGCCCCGTCGGTCTGGAAACCGACTACATCACTACGGCCGAATTGGCGAACCTGTTCGACGCCCTCGGCGTCCTCGGCCTCTCCGGCGACCAGAACTTCGGCGGCACCGTCAATTTGAACAACGTAAGCGACAGCGCCGATCAGAACATCCTGTTCGCTTCGGCGACGATGCACGCGACGATTTCCCAGACCGTCATCGATCTCGACGACACCGACGGCATCCTCATCGTTCCCGAATATACCGAAGACGGCGTCGACGATCTCAACAAGATCCGCCTGGCGGTCGCCGGTACTGATTTTGTCACCAAGAGCGAGCTCAAGCTTCTGATCAACGCGCTCATCGCCATGGGCTATGGCGATCTCGGCATTTCCGCCGCAATCGACACGTCCAAGTTCTTCACTGAAACCGCGACGATCCTGGCTTCGTCGACGATGCAGGCGACCGTTTCCGCCGAGGTTCTCGGCTGGGATGATGGCGGCATCGACGATGCGCTCGTGATTCCGGATTATACGATCCTTGGCGTCGCGGACGTCAACCGCATCCGCAAGACCGTCACGACGACGGCTTACGTCGACCGCGCCGAACTCGAAAAACTGTTCGCGGCGTTGGCGGCGATGGGCTTCGGCGATCTCGACAGCTTC
>CAZFHR010000129.1:0-4531 GCA_964519115.1 uncultured Candidatus Izemoplasmatales bacterium | reverse complement strand
GTGCCGTTCAACGAAGGCATCAAAGCCGTGTTCGCCCAGGTCAACGCCGCGGGTGGCATCGATGGCAGAACGATCCAGTTCGTCACCTATGATGACACGTTCAACGCCGCCACCGGCAAAGGCTACACCGAAGATCTGATCTACACGGACGAAGTGTTCGCCCTCGTCGGTCATTTCGGCACCCCGACCGTCGGCGCCACCCTGGACATCATCCAGGAAGTCGGCATCCCGATGGTTTATGCCGCGACCGGCATCAACGCCCTGTATTTCTTTGAATCCGTGGGCAATCCGGTCATGGCCGTCCAGCCGATCTACCGCACGGACGGACGCATCATGGCCGCCCGGGCCGTGAATGAGTCCCTCTACGGCGCCAATGGTGACGAAGCCCTCGCCGCCGGCGCCAAGATCGGCGTCATTTACACCAACGACGACGTCGGCCTCTCGATCAAGGCCGGCATCGAAGAAGAAGCCGCCATCCTCGGCAAAACCGACGACTTCATCTACCAGGCCATCACCGCCGGCACGTACAATGCCGCCGTCACCGTCCTCAAGACCAGCGGCGTCGCCGCCGTTCTGCTGGCGATGAATCAGGAACCGTTTGGCTATGCGTTGACCTCGATGTCCAACCTGAGCCTCAATGTTCCGATCTTCACGTCCTATGTCAACGCCGACGTCACCTACGTCGATCATCTCCGTTACAACGCTGCCCGGCCGATCTACACGAACGCCTGGCTTGACCTGACCACCCTCGAAGGCTATGCCGGCTATACCGATTTCGTCGCCACCATGGTCGCCAACGGCCAGGCCGCCTATGCCGCGAACTCGTTTGCCATCGCCGGCTACATCGCCGCTACCATCTTCATCGAAGGCCTCCAAAGAGTCGCCGATGCCGATCTCGAACTGACCTGGGCGAACTACATCGCCTGCATGGAAGACGGCGAAATCGACGTCCCGATGGGCGGAGTCGTCGACTTCTCCAACGGCCATCGTTGGGGCATCGCCGCCATGTCGCTTCTGAAATACAGCTTCACCCTCGGTGACAACCCCGCCACCGTCGACGTGACCGAAACCGACTTCCTCGTCGAAGCCTTCACGAAAGTCCGCGAAATCGAAACGATCGCCGAAGTCGAAGCGAAATAACCCCGAATCAGACTGAAATCATCACGGATCCGTCCGCCGGGGAGGATTGCAAAATCCCCCCCGACGGCGCTTTCGCTTACTATGGGAGGAAACCTTCATGAACGGAAAAACACCGAAAATCATCACCATCGACGAAGCGATAGCGCTCGTCAAGACCGGCGACCAGATCGTCGTGGGGATGGCTGCGGCCGAACCCCAGTTGTTCATGGCCAACCTGCATAAGGCCGGTGACCGCGTCACGGATGTGACCGTCACCAACTGCCTGCCGATCGCCTATGGCGAGTTTTTCATCGACGAAAAATGGCGGGACCACTTCAAACTCGACGGCTGGTTCTATACCAACGTCCTGCGCAAGGCCCACGATCACGGAAACATATCGTTCATTCCGAACCACCTGCATCTGGCGGGGAAGAAACGTCTATTCCATACGAAACCCGATCTCTTCATCACGAGCGCGACGCCGCCCGACAAGCACGGATTCATGTCGCTTTCGCTTTCGAACGTCTATGAAAAGATGATGATGAAGGCAGCCAAGATCACGATCGTCGAAGTCAACCGACATTTTCCGCGGACCTTGGGCGACGTCGAATTCCACCTTTCGGACATTGACTACATCGTTGAAGCCGATTATCCGGCGCCAACGATCCCGAACGCCGATCCGTCGGAAAAGGATACCGTCATCGGCAAGCTGATCGCCGCCGAGATCCATGACGGCGATACGATTCAGCTCGGCATCGGCGGGATGCCCAACGCCGTCGCCAAGGCCCTGATCGACAAGAAGGATCTTGGCATTCATACGGAAATGTTCACGTCGGGGATGGTCGATCTGATCAAGGCCGGCGTCATCACCGGCAACAAGAAGACCCTCCACCCCGGGAAGCACGTGTGCGCTTTCGCGTTCGGGACCCAGGAACTCTACGATTTCATCGACGACAATCCGTCGGTGATGATGCTAAACGGCGCCTACGTCAACGATCCGGCCGTCGTCGGGCTCAATGACAACATGGTTTCGATCAACTCGACGCTGGAAATCGACCTGACCGGACAATGCGCTTCCGAATCGATCGGCACGCGCCAGTTTTCCGGCACGGGCGGTCAGAGCGACACGGCGGTCGGCGCTCAGAACGCCAAGAACGGACGCTCGTTCATGGCGCTCTATTCCACGGCGACCGTCAAGAACCCCGTTACCGGGGAAAAGGAAGAAATCTCGAAAATCGTCACGACGCTCAAACCGGGTGCCGCCGTCTCACTATCGCGCAATGACGTCGATTTCGTCGTCACCGAATACGGAATCGTATCGCTTCGCGGCACGAACATCCGCGAACGGGCGAAACTGCTGATTGGCATCGCCCATCCGAAATTCCGCGACCAGCTCAAGCAGGAAGCGATCCAGGCGGGGTATCTCCATGAGCACTTTTAATCACAAAGGGAAGACCGTCTTCTATCAGACGGACGGAGAAGGGAAACCACTCATCATCCTGAACGGGATCATGATGTCGACGAAAAGCTGGAATCCGTTCGTCCGTTCGCTTTCCGAACGCAATCTGCTGATCCGGGTCGATTTCTTCGATCAGGGCCAGACGGACAAATGCGAGGGCGAGACCTATACGCAGGACATCCAGGTGGAACTGCTCGCCGCCATGCTCGATCATCTGGCGTTGAAACAGGCCGCGATCGTCGGCATTTCCTATGGCGGCGAAGTCGCCCTGAAGTTTGCCATCCGCTATCCCGACCGCGTCGACCGGCTCGTCCTTTTCAACTCGACGGCCGCGACCGGACCGTGGCTTCAGGACATCGGCCGCGGCTGGATCGCCGCCGGGCGGACCCGCGACGGGCACGCCTACTACCAGACGACGATCCCGGTCATCTATTCGCCCCACTTCTATATCTCCCGGCTCGACTGGATGAAGAAGCGCGAACAGTTCCTCATCCCCGTTTTCAGCAATCCCGCCTTCCTTGACGCGATGGAGCGGCTGACGATTTCCGCCGAGTCCTACGATGTCAAGGCCGATCTTGGCAAGGTACAGGCGAAGACCCTGATCGTCAGCGCCGAAGAAGACTATCTGACCCCGGTCGACCGCCAGAAGGAACTCTACGACCTCATCCCCGGATCCGAATGGATCAAGATTCCGGTCGCGGGCCACGCTTCGATGTACGAACGGCCCCTATTATTTGCGAGTCTTGTCACGGGTTTTGTCAACGTGGCCGACACCGAATATCAGATCTGAAAGGAGACTGACGTCATGAAAAAACGCATAACCCTAGCAAATGGCGAAACCTACGCCTATCTCGAACAGGGTGTCGGCACTCAGACGCTCGTCCTGATCCACGGCAATCTGTCCTCTTCCCTCTATTACCAGCCCCTGCTTGACCGCCTGGCCGCCGACATCCGCGTGCTGGCGCCGGATCTGCGCGGGTTCGGCGATTCGACGTATGCAAAGCCCGTGACTTCCCTTGCCGAACTGGCGGATGACCTACGTCTGTTCCTCGACGCACTCGGCATCGCCAGAGCCGCGATCTGCGGCTGGAGCCTCGGCGGCGGTGTGGCGATGGCGCTTGCGGCTGCCAGCCCTGACCGCGTGGAAAAACTGATCCTGATCGATTCGACCACCCATCGCGGCTATCCGATCTTCAAAAAGGACGCCGCCTTCCGGCCGATTGTCGGCTCGGCTTATGCCTCGCCCGCGGAAATGGCATCCGATCCGCTCCAGGTCGCTCCGGTCGTCGCCGCCCTGCAGGCCGGCAACGCCGCCTTCATGGCCTACATCTACGACCTGACGATCTACACGAACAAGAAGCCGGCGCCCGAAGCGAATGCCGTCTACATCGCGGAAACGCTGAAGCAGCGGAATCTTCCCGACGTCGATTTCGCGCTCGCGAGCCTGAACATGGGCGACGTCCCTAATTTCTACGCGCCCGGTGACGGATCGATCCATCGCATCGTCTGCCCGGTCCTCCATTTCTGGGGGGTGCTCGACAAGACGGTCCCGGAAGCCATGGTGCAGGACAACATCGCCGCCATTTCCGGTCCCTCGACCTATATCCGGCTCGAAAACTGCGGTCATTCGCCGCTCGTCGACCAGCCCGACGAACTCGCAAGCCAAATGATCGGGTTCCTTCGCTGACAGGCTTTGCCTGAAGGATTTGGGCGTTCCGGTTCTTCCGGGGCGCCCAGCCGTCGGTTTTGTCGTCCTTTTGAAGATAAATTTGCATAAATATCGCGAAAATCAGCGAAAATGCAAAAAAATCGAACAAAAGTGCTTGACAACCCGGTTGACACGTTCTATAATGATTCCATAAAGAGCAAAGCTAGTGAAAGCTAGCGACGCAAAGCTATAGGGCCTTCGAGCGATCGATGGCAGCCAATTGCCGTTATCTTATCCAAGATGAG
>CAZFHR010000128.1:0-4535 GCA_964519115.1 uncultured Candidatus Izemoplasmatales bacterium | reverse complement strand
TCCGACCAGACGATTGATGTCTTCGGTCATGGCGTCACCCCCTTCTTCTCTATTCTACCATCCGGAAGAGGGTTTTACCACAGGATTAACGCCGAGAACCTTACATCTATATAAACAACCCAATGACCGTTTTTGTTGCAAAAAAAGAAAAAAAGGCCCGTTCGGCCTTCTCTTCGTCGTTATTATGGCATTTTCCGGATTTTTCCGTCTTTCTTGTGGACGATCATTCCGATGTCCTGCGTCAGCGCCCGGATCGTCGTCCAGTTGATCGCGTCGGTCTGGGTTTCCAGTACCTTCATGACTTTCTGCGATCCCTCGCGCTTGACGTACCATTTACCGTCTTCGGGACGATAAAGGACGTGGTATTTGCCAAGCACTGGTTTCGGTGCGACCGGTTTCGTCGGTTTGGGCGGTCCTTTTATCTCGACGGGGTCACTGACAGGTTCTTCAAAGGTCACCGGCAGGGCTTCTGGGATTGGTTCGGCTGTGGTTTCCGCCGTGGCGGTCAGGTCAGCAGATACGGTTGTTTCCAGAACAGGTTGCAGTGGCGCCAAAGCGGGATCGGGCATCATCTCGGTTGCGGGCGTTGCGATCGGATCGGTTCCGGAAGCAGGCAGCGGTTCTGCGGGAGTCAAGGGAGTGGATTCCGGCAGCAGCGGTTCGACGGGTTCTTCCACCGGTTCGGGTTCGGGTTGGGGTTCGACGTGACGGACCTGTCGGCTTTTGACCGCCGCCCGCCGCTCAATGGCAGTGAAAATGATGAATGCCAGGACGATCAAGAAAATCGTCCCGCCGACGATGGCTAGATATTGCCACCACTCGGCGAAAAAGGCAATGATGTTTTCCATGGGTACCCCCTCCCGCGATCCAGTGTGTTTTTCAGAACAGTTTCATCTGCACGGACGAGGAAGGCTTGATCGCCTTGACGATGTCGTTCATGCCATATTTGATCTTCAGTTTCTTGCATTCGAACACGAATGCCTTTTTCAATGCCGGCGCGAATTTCGACTGACAAGAATTTCGGAATCCGAAATGATCCATATAGACGTTTTTGAGACGCGGGAACTCGCGGTCGATCATGTCAAAGAAATGATCGCGCTGCCGACCCGAAAGGTTCATGCCAAACGACGGATAGACGAACTGAGCGCCGGCGTCCTTCGCCTTGCGGACAATGGCCGTGACGTTCTCTTCGGTGTCGTTGATGAAGGGGACGATCGGCTGCATCAGCACGCCCGTCAGAATGCCTTCGGCGGACAGTTTGGCTATGGCTTTGAAGCGTTCGGCCGTCGTCGGCGCTCCCGGTTCGAGCTTCTTGACGACATCCTCGTTCGTCGTGGTCACGGTCATGATGACGACCGCCGCCGCATTTTCCCGGATCCGTTTCAACACATCAACGTCGGCGAGGACGAGATCGCTCTTGGTCATGATGACGATGCCCATGCCGGCCGCCGCCGTCGCTTCCAGAAAGCGCCGCGTCAGTTTTACTGACGGCTCAAGTGAATTGTAGGGTTCATACAGGGATCCGATGCCGATGACGGTTCCGTATGGTTTCGGCGCCAGTTCGCCAGCGAGCAGAACGTCGGCATCCTCGCGGTAGGCGATCGAATCGAAAGATTCTCCCGCCGGGATCGCGTTGCGGGAATCGCAGTAGATGCAGCCGAAACTACAGCCGCGGTAGGGATCGGCATCATAGGCGATGCCAAACCAACGCGCCGGTTCTTTGGCCGGAACGAGGATGCGGGTCGAGGGATTTCCACGAGTCGGATTCATGTCAGCCTCCTATAGGAACCGCCAGACCAGGGCCACGAACAACAAGGCGGCCACGATCGACGGATAGGCGCGGGCAAAGACGAAGCCAAGGGGCACTTTAAGTGCCTTGTCCAAAGCCTTTGCAAAAGTAGTGTTGGTACGTTTCGAAACCCCGTCAATGCGAACGAGGCAGCGCCGCTTCCAGAAATGGGAGATGGACATCTCCGGAATGCCGGCCTTCTCCGCCTCATCGAGAATGATTTCATGGATGCGGTTGAAACTGCGGCGGTTGATTCCGAAAACGACGATGAACTTAACCTTGCGAGCCGTCAAGATCGCCTTGATGACGACATCCATCGCGAGGATGAGGAAGACGAGCCAAAGGACCGCATACCGCTGGCTGGCGCCGATCGATGCGAAAAGGGCGCTGAAAATGGCGACGGCGGCGATCGTGTCGATGCCATCTGCGACATTATGATAGCGGAAAAACGGATTGAGGGCCGCATACAATGCGGCGATCGTTACGATTCCTTTCAAGACGGCATCGGTCATGGCGATCATCCTTTCGTTTCGGGTCCGGTCAATACCGGGAAAAAGTCATTCGAGGTAGCTGCCGACGATGGTGAGGAGTTCGGCGAGCGGTAAAACGGATTCGATGCGGACGACCGGGCAGGGGAGCTTGCCGATCCAGCTTTCATGCTGGGCACGGCTCCGCCGGGTGACGTCTTCGGTATCATAACGGCTTGCCCAGTCGAGAAAATCGAGATACTGGCGGTGCATGTCGCCGCCGGGTTCGATGCGCGAACCGAAGCGGTCATGCTCGCGCCGGCGGATCCGTTCCATGCGAACGGCTTCCGGCAGATGCAGATAGACGACGATGTCGAGCCGGGTGATGAAACGATCGCCCCAACCGACGAACGCCCCGGAAACGACGTTCTTTTCGGCTTGTGCCAGTTCGTTTGCCAGGATGGCTGCACACGCCGAGTCCGAACGACGGATCGTGAACGGCGGATCGGTCTTTTCCCACATGATCTCATCGACGTCGATGAAGCGAAATCCATGTTTCAAGGCCAAAGCCCGGGCGAGCGTCGTCGCTCCCGAACCGGCACCACCGAGGATATGGATCGTTTTGACTTCCTTCACGGGCAGAACCTCCTATTTGGCAAACATGATGCGTTCGCTGTTGAACATCCGGTTGAGAATCTGCACGAAAATGACCATGTAGACGATGTTGGCGGCAATGGTGATCAGAAGATAGGCGACGGTCGTCGGATCAAACGTGAGGATCGCCGTCAGCGTCTGAACGGTATTATAGATCGGAATCAGGTAAAACCAGAAAGAAGGATTGGCACCGTCGCCAAAGATCGAAGAAATGCCGACGATGATCGTGACGAGGTAAATCGGCATGATCAGGGTTCCGGCTTCCTTGAGGTTCTTGGCATAGGCGGAGACGATCGCAATGACGCCGACGATTACGAAGACCGTCGAGAACAAGAGCGCCAGGATCATGAGATAATCGGTAATTCCATAGATGTTGGTATTCACGCCGTCAAGACCATAGAGATTGGGCAGCGAAGTGATGATCCCGGTGAACGACGAAACGGCCGAAAGGAGGGACAGTACTCCCAAAGCAAGGATTTTGCCAAGGGCGATCTCGCGGCGTTTGACGGGCGTGACGAGCAGCGTAGCGATCGTGCCGCGTTCCTTTTCGCCGGCGATCGATTCCGGGCCGATCGACATCGCGCCGGAAAAGAGAAACATCACGACGAGCATCGGCAGCAGCATCGCCATCATGTTACCCACGAGGACGTTATTGTTGACAGGCGTCGCCTCCCAGGCGACCGAAAACGATTCGGTATCGCCGTACAGGTCCTGGGTAATGATCGCCTGATATTGAAGCAGATAGCCCTGGAACCGCTGAAACACGCCGGACGAGACGTTTTCATTAGGATTGTAGTAGACCGTGACCTCCGGCTTGACGACGCCGAGCGAAGTCTCGAAATCAGCGGGGAAGACGACGATGAGATCCCATTCCGATCCGTCGATCAGCGCCTGATACTCCGGCAGTTGATCGACATCGACACTGATGGTGACAACGGAATCCGTCGTTTCCTGTTCGTTCCAGAGTTCGTTGAAAGCGGTTGGAACATTGGCAAAGGCGACCCGTTCTTCTTCCGGGCTCGACAAGTTGGAAATTGCCGAACCGATGAAGGTGTAGATGAGAAAAATCATGAGTCCGGGTAGAATCATGACGCTGATGAGCAATCGTTTGTCCTTGAACACGCGGTCCCATTCTTTTTTGAAAATCGTCAGGACATTACGCATCGGCATTCGCCCCGCTTTCCGCGGCTACGAGCCGGAAAAAGAGATCTTCGAGGCCGATTTCACCACCGGCAAGATTGGCGATCTCGTCTTCGAGCACGAGCCGGCCGTCGATGATGATGCCGACGCGGTCGCAGATGCGCTCGACGAGGCTGAAGATGTGGGTCGAAACGATGATCGTCTTGCCATCATCGCGCAGTTCTTTCAAATAGTCGGTGACGACCCGGGCGGTGAGGACGTCAAGTCCGTTCGTCGGCTCGTCAAAAACGATGACTTCCGGATCATGGACGAGGGCGACCGCGATCTGGACTTTCTGCCGCATTCCGCTTGACAGTTCGCCAACTCGGACTTCGGCGAATTTGGCGATCCCGAATTTGTCGAAAAGCATCCGCTTCCGGGCGGTTGCGGTTTCGAGAGCGACGCCATGCAACTTGGAAAAATAGTCGAACAGATAGTTCGGCGTG
>CAZFHR010000127.1:0-4556 GCA_964519115.1 uncultured Candidatus Izemoplasmatales bacterium | reverse complement strand
CATCCGAAAATCAAAATTCTCTGCGATACGGCCGTCACTGCATTTCTGGGTGACGGGAATCTGTCCGGCATCGCGATTCACAACAAGACCGATGGAACGTCATCCGTTCTTCCGGTCGACGGGGCCTTCGTTTACGTCGGAAACCGGCCGGAAACGGGCTTCATTGCCCACCTCGACGCCGTCGGGGCGGACGGCTTCATCGTCGTCGATCGCGACATGAAAACGACCGTACCGGGTCTTTTCGCCGCCGGCGACGTCACGAAAAAAGATTTCCGCCTGATCGCCACGGCGATCTCGGACGGCGCGATCGCCGCGCTCTCTGCGGTGAAATATCTCGATCAAATGAACTGAAAGAATGGAGGAGTGCCGATGTCCTTTACCGCCGACGTCAAGACCGAACTGGCAAACATCAAGGATCTGCAATGCTGCGCGAGGGCCGAGCTCTCGGCGCTTTTGCATGTCGGCGGCGCCGTCGAACTGCGTCACGCCGGCCTCATGCTTTCCTTTCAGACGACCAACAACGCCGTCATCCGCAAGTTTCTGAAACTTCTGAAGGAGCTGTTCAAGGTCGAATCGACGATGATGACGAAGAAGCAGCTGAACCTGCAGAAAAACGACATCTACATCGTCCAGGTCGAAGACCGGGTGACGGAGATCATCGACAAGCTGTCGCTCATGAACAAGAATGCGCTCTTCTTCCAGGATGTCGACGAAGCGATCATCCGCAAGGAGTGCTGTCGCAAGGCCTACCTGCGCGGCGCCTTCCTCGCCGGCGGGTCGATGAACAGTCCGGAAACGGCAACCTACCACATGGAGATTCAGACGTTTTCGGAACGCCAGGCGGAAGAACTGAAAAAACTCGCGAACCATTTCGATCTGAATGCGAAAGTCGCGAAGAACAAGCGCGGCTTCATCATGTATCTGAAGGAAGCGGAAAAGATTTCCGACTTTCTCCGCGTCACCGGCGCCGTCAACGAACTGTTCGAATTCGAAGACTCGCGGATCAAGCGCGATTTCAAGAATTCGATCAACCGGGTGATGAACTGCGACATCGCCAACGAACAAAAGGCGATCGATGCCGCGAAAAAACAACTGGAAATGATCATCACGATCGAAGCGTACGGCGTGCAGAACCTGCCGGTGAGCCTTACGGAGGCCATCTTCCTAAGAAAGGCTTATCCTCAGTCGACGCTCCATGAACTGGGATATGCGGCCGAGGAACATTTCGGCCACCATCTTTCCAAATCGGCGCTCAACCACCGGTTCCGCGCTCTGAAGGATCTGGCAATGGCCCTGGATTTCCGGGCGGAGGAAGCATCATGATCCGCGGCATCGGTTGCGATATCTGCGATGTCACGCGCATCCGTCCCGAGCTGGTCGACCGGATTCTTTCGCCGCAGGAGCGCGTGCTCTATGACGGCTTCCCTTCGGAAAAACGGCAGCGCGAATTTCTCGCCGGCCGGTTCGCCGTCAAGGAAGCGATTCTTAAGGCGGCGCCGGAAAAACGCTCGATCCTGGCGATCGCCGCGTTCATCGTCGTGAACGACGATGACGGCCGTCCCCGCCTGGAAGGCGACCCGTTCCCAGGGTGCCGGACCTGGCTTTCGATCGCTCACGACGGCGGCTATGCGATCGGCATGTGCGTGATCGAAACGCTTGATTCCTGATGTTTTGGCAATATCGGAAATATCTGCTTGCAAAAGCGGATGAAAAAATGTAAAATTGTAGATGCTGAGGTGAAAACATTATGGCTACATACACAAAAGGCTTCAAGAAACAATCCGGAGAAACCCTGCTTTTGAAGGTCATCGTCGGCATCATCGGCGCCGTGCTGGTGATCGTCATGGCGGTCTTCTTCTATGATCTGGCCACCAACGTCGGGACCTATGACGATTATACGCACATCACCGCCTATGACAAGGTTCTGACCCAGGTCGATGCGGATCAGGAACAACTTCAGGACTATCTGATCTATTTCTACAGCGACACCTGCGTGAATTGCGAAAAAATCCAGAAAGAAGCGCTGCAGCTCGTAGCCCGGATCAACCGGAGTGCGACCGTCGTGTTCTTCGTCAACATCACCGAAGCGACCGAAACCACGTCCGGTGACAAGGATGCGCTCCTCGCGGAAATCAACCTGATGTCGATTGCGACGCCGATGATCGTGGCGGTCGTCGACGGCGAATTCTACCAGACCTACGTCGGCACGGAGTCGGTTCTCAACCTGCTCAAAGATGTCAAGGCCGGCGACTACACGCCGTTCCAGTAAGCAAGCGGAACCCAACATTGACAAAACAAACCCGGAAGGGTTTTTTTTGTTTGTGGATGGGGATCAAATGGAGCGCGATTCTGCCATCCGGTTGAAACGATGAATGATCCGTGATATACTTTTCCCATAGTCATGCGACGCGCACGGGCACGCCGCCCCCGTCTTTGCATTTTACCGGCCCGATTTCGGCCCGGATGTGGTATAAATAGAGTGTAGACACAGAAGAAAAGGTGATAGGAATATGGAATACGTCAATGCTCAACTGATCGCGCGCGTCGCCGGCGATCTCGCCATCAAAACCGATCAGGTGAAGGTCGTCCTCGGCTTGCTGGAGGAAGGAAACACCGTTCCTTTCATCGCGCGCTATCGCAAGGAAGTCACCGGCGAACTCGATGAGGAACAAATCCGCGCGATCGAGAAGGAATATGAATACGGCGTCGCCCTCCAGAAACGGAAAGATGACATCAGCCGGCTGATCGACGAAAAAGGCATGCTTACGGACGAACTGAAGGTGAAGATCGAAGCCGCCGTCAAACTGGTGGATCTGGAAGACATCTATCGTCCCTACAAGGAAAAGAAGAAAACCAAAGCGACGGAAGCGATCGCCAAAGGCCTCGAACCGCTGGCGAAGGCGATCATGCTCTTCCCGAAGGATACGGCCCCGGAAACGCTGGCCGAACCGTTCGTGAACGAACAGGTCGAAAACGTGGCGGCGGCCCTGGAAGGGGCCGGCTACATCATCGCCGAATGGATTTCCGATGACGCCGACCACCGCAAGTGGATCCGAGCGTTCACCCTGGAAAAGGGCACCTTTGTTACGAAAATCAAGAAAGGCGCCGCCGATCCGCTCCAGACGTACAAGAACTATTATGAATACAGCGAAGCGCTGAAGCAGGTGAAGGCGCATCGCGTTCTTGCGATCAACCGCGCCGAAAACGAGAAGGTCATCACCGTCGCCCTCGATCTGCCGATTGAAGACGTCCATATGTACCTTGAGCAGGAAATCATCGGTGGCAAACGCTCGCCGGTGAACGATCTGGTCAAAGGTGCGATCAAGGATTCTTATAAACGGCTCATTTCCGGGGCGATCGAGCGCGAACTGCGCAGCGACATGACCGAAAAAGCCGAAGACCAGGCGATCCATATCTTCGCCGAAAACCTGCGGTCGCTGCTCTTGCAGCCGCCGATGAAGGGGAAAATGGTCCTCGGCATCGATCCGGCTTACCGCACCGGCTGCAAATACGCCGTCATCGATCCGTTCGGAACGTTCCGCGCCAAAGGCGTCGTGCACCCGCATGAAGCCTATATCGGCCAGCGGATCAATCCCAAGCAGATCGAGGACGCCAAGAAGGAAATCAAGGACGTTATCGCCAAGTATGGCGTCGAAGTCATCGCCATCGGCAATGGCACCGCCTCCCGCGAAACGGAAGCGTTCGTCGCCGAAGTCATCAAGGAAGCGACCAAGCCGGTCTTCTTCGTCATCGTGAGCGAAGCTGGGGCTTCGGTCTATTCGGCTTCCGAACTTGCCCGCGAGGAATTCCCGGATTTCGCCGTCGAGGAACGGTCGGCGGTCTCGATTGCGCGCCGGATGCTCGACCCGCTTTCCGAACTCGTCAAGATCGATCCGCAGGCGATCGGCGTCGGCCAATATCAGCACGACGTCACCCAGAGCAAACTCGCCGACCAGCTCGACTTTGTCGTCACCTCCGCCGTCAACCAGGTCGGCGTCAATGTCAACACCGCGTCGTCTTCGCTGCTCCGCTACGTGTCGGGGCTCTCCTCGGCCGTGGCTTTGAACATCGTCAAGCACCGCGAGGAAAACGGCCCGTTCAAGAATCGCGAAGGCCTGAAAAAGGTCGCCAAGCTCGGCCCGAAGGCGTTCGAACAAGCCGTCGGCTTCCTCCGGATCCTGGATTCGGAAAATCCGCTCGACAAGACGCCGATCCATCCGGAACGGTATGAAGACGCACTTACTGTCCTCAAGCATCTTGAACTCGAACCGGCAGCGATCGGTTCCGAGGAATGCAGGCAGAAGATCGCGGCCGTCGACAAGAAAGCGATCGCCGCGTCGCTCGGACTGAACCCGATCACGGTCGACGACCTGCTCGACGCGTTCGTTTCACCGACCCGTGACCCGCGCGACGAGTTCCCCCAGCCGCTGCTTCGAAGCGACCTCTTGAAACTGGAAGATCTGAAACCGGGGATGGAACTTCAGGGAACCGTCCGCAACGTCGTCGATTTCGGCGCGTTCATCGATCTTGGCATCAAGGAAGCTGGCCTCGTCCAT
>CAZFHR010000126.1:0-4570 GCA_964519115.1 uncultured Candidatus Izemoplasmatales bacterium | reverse complement strand
AGGCGGAAGCGCGCGCCGGACCGGTTGATGTCCGGTGGCAGGACCCGGATGTTCAGCTTGCGGCATTCGCGGACGTAGTCGTGCGTCGCCGCGGCTGATCCGACGGCCGCGTCGAGGAGAACCGCCATGAATTCCGTCGGATGATTCGCCTTCAGATAGGCCATCCAGTAGGCGACGAGGGCATAGGCGACCGAATGCGACTTGTTGAAGCCATAATCGGCGAATTTGACGATATAGTCGTAAATCTCGTTGGCCACCGTGATGGAGTGCTTCCGTTCGACGCACTGGCGGACGAACTTTTCGCGTTCCCGGATGAGCACGTCTTCCTTCTTCTTGCTGACGGCGCGGCGGAGGACGTCGGCTTCGCCGAGCGAGTAACCTGCGTATTCGTTGGCAATCTTCATGATCTGTTCCTGATAGACGATGACACCATACGTGCTCTGGAGAATGTCGGCCAGGGCTGGATCGGGGTAGGCGATTTTTTCCTTTCCGCTGCGCCGGGCAAGAAACGTCGGGATGTTCGCCATCGGGCCGGGTCGGAAGAGCGCGACGGCGGCGGAGATGTCACCAAAGTTCTTGATCTGCATCTGACGGAGGAGGTTCATCATGCCGTCGGATTCCAACTGAAAGACGCCGAGGACGGAAACGTCCTGCAGCAGCTTGTAGGTTTTCGGATCATCGGTCGGGATTTTATAGATATCGACTTTTTCGCCCGTTTCGGTTTCGATCAGTTTCAGCACGCGATCGATCGTTGTCAGGTTGCCGATGCCAAGAAAGTCGATTTTCAACAAGCCGATGGCTTCCAGATCGGCCGCTTCAAATTGCGTCTGGTACAGATCGAGCAACCCGGTCCGGACCGGGCAGAATTCGGTGATTGGTTCGTCGGTGATGACGATGCCGGCCGCGTGGGTCGACAAGTGTTTGGGCAGATCGACGAGTTTTTCGGCAATCTGCAGCAGTTCCGCGATCGCCGGCGCGGCGGTCAGATAGCGGTATTTATCCGGTTTCGTGGCTTTGAATTCGGATATCGAATTGGTCGAATCGCTTACGTATTCGGTGATTTCCCCGATCACGGTATCCGGAGTCTTCATCACCCGGGCGACCTCGCGGATGGCGCTTTTTCCCTGAAACGTGCCGAAAGCGACGATGTTCGCCACATGATCCTTGCCGTATTTCTCGGCGACGTAGCGGATGACTTCGTCCCGGCGGTCGTCGGGAAAATCCATGTCGATGTCGGGCATCGTGATCCGTTCAGGATTAAGGAACCGTTCGAAATAAAGGTCATAAGCGAGGGGATCGACGTCGACGATGCCAAGAACGTAACTGACAAGCGATCCGGCCGCTGATCCGCGGCCCGGGCCGACGAGGATTCCCTTCTTCTTCGCGTACAGGACGAAATCCCAGACGACGAGGAAGTAATCAGAATATCCCATCTTGTCGATCATGTCCAGTTCCCACTCCAGCCGGGACCGATAGGCGGCGAGGGTCGTTTTCGCCGTCAGGCCGCCAGCGTTGGCGAGCCGTTTCGCAAGTCCCTTTTCGGCCAGGCGCCGAAGTTCGCCGGACGCGGTGAGCGGCGCGGCGAGCGGGTATCTGGGCAGACGCCTGGTCTTGAAATCGATCGTGACATCGACGGCGGCGATCAGTTTTTCGGCGTTGGCGATGGCAAGTTTTTCCCCGCCATACAGCTTCTGGAGCCGTTCGGGCGTCTTAAAATCATAGATCGCGTCTTCATTCAGAAAGAGACCTTCGTTCAGGTTTTTCTGCTCGTGGAGGATTTCTGCCAGGACTTTCGAAGCCGGAATGTCGGACCGGTCCATGTAGTTGACGCGGTTGAAGACGATCGGCGCGCCGATCTGGGCAAGAAACGGAGCGATTTTCATTTCGCTTGCGAAATCGTTGAGGTCAAGGCCGAGATAAACTTGGGGAATCTGTTCCTGGCAGCCGCGCCAAAGATCCGTCGCCGCGGCGTAGTCGCCCTGCAGGAGCAGATTGGCGAGCGGACCGTGGTTCGTCGGAGCGATGAATATCAGGCCGTCCGAACATTCCCGCAGCCGTTCCAGCGTCAGGGTCGGCTCTCCGGTGCCAAGCAGCGAAGCCAGGCGGATCAGGTGGTGATATCCGGCATCGCTCGTGGCGAACGCCGAAAAGGGGATTTCCATCCCCGAACCGATGATTGCGGGGAACGCCATCCCCAGCACCGGTTTGATGCCGGCCGCCATGCACTTCCGATAAAACTTGACCGCAACGAACATGTTCTTGTCGTCGGCGATCCCGAGTGCGGTGAATCCGGCCTTTTTGGCCCGTTCGACGAGCTTGTCGATATCGATGAGCGAACCGTTGAACGAGTACCCGGTTTGGATGAACAAATCAAAAGTCATCATCTTTAACCACCGGTTTGATTATATCACATCACCGTTTTTTTCGATAGGTCACTTCTTGCGGAAGATCAAAAAGAAGCCGATGAGGGCGAGGATCCCCAACCCGGTTTCCAGGAATGGAAACGACTGCCACCACGATGCCGCCACCGGTTCCGCCGTAACGGAAAAAAGGATCGTCGCATAGGTTTCGCCGTTTAAAAAAAGCACGAGTTCGTGATCCCCGACGGTCTTGACGACCAGGGCGCCGGACACGGTAATGCCATCGAGCACGGCCGTGCCATTGACGGAAAACGCCGCCGAACCGACGTAGACGCCGCCGTTTTCGATGCCGGTGACCGAAGGCAGGATCAAGAACGAAATCGTCTTCATGTAGCCGTTGACTCCATACGCGATAAGAACATGATTTCCCGGTGCGGATACGAGATCACCCGAGACGTATGGTTGATCGTCGAGGGTGAGCGAACCGGCGTTCGAAAAGATCCGCAGGCTGGAAGCGGTCTGTAGCCCTTCGGAAACATTGGCGACGAACGGATGGATGACGAATGCGATCCGCTCGGAAAACCCGTTAGCGCCGGCGATGATAAATTCATGAAATCCCGGCTCCGCCACAGTCGTCCCGGAAACGAAGACCGTGCCGTCCAGGGTGAGATCGCCTCCCGCCATGATCGTGACCGGCCGGTCGTATTCGCCGTCGGCTTCGATTCCGGCAAGCCCCGGGTCGATGTGAAGCATAAAGGCATACTCATAGGCGCCGTTTACGATTTTGATGGCGTACGAACCCGGTAGCGTCAGGCGGATTTCATGCGCCGGCACGCCGTCGACGGCGGCAAAACCCCGGAACTGATAGAGAAACGGTCCGATGACCGTGACGTTTTCCGGCGGTGCCGGTCCTTCCATCAGGGCGTCGTCAAGGATGAAATCAGGCCGCATCGCCGACGTAGCGGACAAAATGAGACGATAACCGTGGTTGTTATAGGCCGCCATCCGGCCGTCGAGGATGAGAACGTCGAGAATCGTCCCCGTGTCATCGAACAGGACGACGTCAGTCCGTTCGATTTCTGAAACAAGTCCTTCTTCGGCGATGCCCCGCGTTTCCGAAACGAGGGCGAAGCGGTCCGCTGCCAGGATGGCGAAATAGACGAAGGTTTCGTCGAGGCCGTCGTCATACAACGTCTCGGCGATCACGTTGCCGGTGACGGTGTCGGTGATGACCAGCCAGCCGTCGCCGTCGGCCGGGCGGTCGGCTTTGGGCTCCCGCCCGAACGTGTAGGTCCGGGCGTTCCAGACGATAGGGCCGGCCACGGCGTCAGGACCCGCCGGTACGATCGCAAGACCCGTCGACGACAGGAACAGGAAAAACAGGCAGATGATTGCAAACATGAAAAAACCCCCTTCGCGAAGATATTACGAAGGGGGTTGCCAAAACTCTCTATTTAGCGATGGATGAGCTCCATCGTATCGCGGGCGATCATGACTTCTTCGTTCGTCGGGATGACGAACACCTTGATTGCCGAGTCCGGGGTCGAAATCAGGCGTTCAATGCCACGGCATTCGTTCTTCTCCGCATCGATCCGGACGCCGAGGGCGCTCAGGCGATTACAGATGTTGGATCGGGTTGCCGGCATATTTTCGCCGATACCGGCCGTGAAGACGATCGCGTCGGCGCCGCCGATGTAGACGTGATAACTGGCGATGTAGTCGACAATCCGTTTCGCCTGGACCTCGATCGTGAGGCGGGCGCGTTCGTTGCCTTTGTCAGCCGCTTCCCACAGGTCGCGGCAGTCGGACGAGACGCCTGACAATCCGACATAACCAGACTGCTTGTTCAGAATGCTGGTGATTTCCTTCGCCGACTTGTTCTTTTTGAGCATCATGTACTCGATGATGGCGGGATCGACGTTGCCGGAACGGGTGCCCATCGGGATGCCTTCGAGCGGGGTGAATCCCATCGACGTATCGACTGATTTTCCGCCCTTGACGGCGCAGATCGAAGCGCCGTTGCCAAGATGGCAGACGATGACGTTGACGTCATCGATGTTTTTGCCGAGGATGGCCGCCGTGCGTTCGGCGATGTATTTATGGCTGGTGCCATGGAATCCGTATTTGCGGACGGCGTGGCGTTCATACCAGTCATAGGGGACGGCATAGAGATAGGCTTCCGGTGCCATCGTGTGATGAAAAGCGGTGTC
>CAZFHR010000125.1:0-4632 GCA_964519115.1 uncultured Candidatus Izemoplasmatales bacterium | reverse complement strand
CGGCACGCCAGAAGACATGAAGGCCTGCCCGCAGTCGATCACCGGTCAGTATCTGTCGGGAAAAATGGCAATTCCGCTACCTTCAAAGCGTCGGACCGCGGAACGCGGATTTGTCCATATCCGCGGCGCCCGCCAGAACAATCTGAAGAACATCGACGTCGACATCCCGATCGGGATGTTCACGGTCGTCACCGGCGTTTCCGGGTCGGGCAAGTCGTCGCTCATCAACGAAGTGCTCTACAAAGGCCTCATCAATCGGATCACGAAACGCAACGAGATCGCCGGCGACTGCGATGCGATCGAGGGCTATGAAGTCCTCGACAAGATCATCGACATCGACCAGTCGGCGATCGGTCGCACGCCGCGGTCGAATCCGGCGACGTATACCGGCGTTTTTGACGAGATCCGTGATCTCTTCAGCCGCACCAACGAAGCGAAGACCCGCGGCTACGACAAGGGCCGTTTCTCCTTCAATGTCAAGGGCGGCCGCTGCGAACAATGTTCCGGCGACGGCGTGATCAAGATCGAAATGCATTTCATGCCCGACATCTATGTCGAGTGCGAACAGTGTCACGGCACGCGCTACAACCAGGAAACGCTGGAAGTCAAATACAAAGGCAAATCGATCGCCGACGTTTTGAACATGACGATCGAAGACGCCGTGCCGTTTTTCCGGAACATCCCGAAGATTCATACGCGGCTGAAGACGATCGCCGACGTCGGCCTCGGGTACATCAAGCTCGGCCAGTCCTCGACCACCCTGTCGGGTGGCGAAGCGCAGCGCGTCAAACTGGCAAGCGAACTCTACAAGCGGATCACCGACAAGTCGATCTACATCCTTGACGAACCGACGACCGGGCTGCACTCGCACGACATCGTCAACCTGCTCAAGGTGCTGCAGGACATCGTCGATGCCGGCGCCACCGTCGTCGTCATTGAGCACAACCTCGACGTCATCAAGGTCGCCGATCATCTGATCGATCTTGGACCCGAGGGCGGGGACCGCGGCGGCGAAGTCGTCTGCATCGGCACCCCGGAGGCGATCGCGGCCTGTCCGCAAAGTTACACCGGTCAGTATCTGGTCAAAATCCTGGCGGGAGCCGAATGATCTCCCGCCGTTTTTTTGAAAATGGAATTCCTCGAAGAAAACAACGTTTTATGATATGATAATAATATGCTCGCCCGCGGGCGGAAGGAATCAAGAAGATGAAGAAATCCGACGAGGATTTGCGGAAAGACATCGAGGACCTTGAGAAACTGATCGAAGAAGTAAGGACGAAGAACCACGAGGAACTCGAAAAACTGAAGAAGGAACAGAAGCCGGGAACCCGGAAGATCGTCAAGGTCGACCTCGGGGCGGAATATTCCCGACATCTGCCGACGAACCTCATCGTCGGCTTTTTGGTCAATTTCATCCTGTTCTTCCTCCTGATGCGCGGCCTCGGCCTCGCGACGACGCAAAACGACTTCGTGTATCCGGCGCTCGCCCTCGTTTTCACCGGGTATGAAACGCTGCTGAAACGGTATCTCTTTCATAAGCAGATCAAGCTTGTCATGTATTCCTCCGGTCTCGTGTTCTTTCTCTGTTACCTCGTCTTCTTCTATCTTGCGGACCTCGTGGTCCTGCCGGATGAGTTCAGTTTCCTCAATTACTGGTATCCGATCGCGTTCGTCACCGCCTTCATCATCAGCCGGTTTCTCGTCAAGACGATCTATGTCGTCGCCGTCCGCAAGATCAGCGGCCGGTTTGCGAAGAAAAAGTAAGGAGGGATTCCCATGCCGATCCAAAAACTCACCGTACGACAGGTCGCCGACGGCTTGAAACTGGAAATCCTCGCCGGCGCGCGCGGTCTTGACCGCGCCGTCACCGACCCGAGCCTCGCCAAACCCGGACTGGAGCTCGCCGGCCTGTTCGATTTCTACGAACACGACCGCATCCAGGTCATCGGTTCGAAGGAAGGGACCTTTTTCCACTGGCTGAACGAACACGACCAGAACGTCCGGGTCCGGATGTTGTTCGAAAAACAACCGCCGGCCTTCGTCTTCTCGAAAAACGTCCAGGTTCCCGGCCTGTTTCTGCAGCTGGGCGATGAATTCGGCATTCCCGTTCTCAAGAGCGCCTATAAGACCAGCTCCCTGTTCAGCGAACTCTTCACCTTCCTGCAGGCGCGCCTGGCGGAACGGACGGCGATCCACGGCGTCCTGCTCGACATCAACGGCGTCGGCGTCATCATCGTCGGCGACTCGGGCGTCGGCAAATCGGAAGTCGCGCTCGAACTCGTCCGCCGCGGCTACATGCTCGTGGCCGACGACATCGTCGAGGTCTATCAGAAGGAAAAGGGCATCGTCATCGGCGAAGCCCCGGATCTTTTAAAGAAATATCTGGAAATCCGCGGCATCGGCATCGTCAACGTCGTCAATCTCTTCGGCGTCCGCGCCTACCGCGAAACCAAACGCATTTCCCTGTTCGTCAACCTCGTGAAATGGGACAAGTTCAGCGATTTCGATC
This sequence comes from uncultured Candidatus Izemoplasmatales bacterium, assembly GCA_964519115.1. Lineage (GTDB taxonomy): Bacteria > Bacillota_I > Bacilli_A > Izemoplasmatales > Hujiaoplasmataceae > UBA12489. The sequence goes on along the minus strand of CAZFHR010000125.1, from coordinate 2,123 downwards.
GCCTGGGACTCAAAGAGGACGCCCGCATCGTCTTCGACACCGAAGTCACGACGGTGTCAATCCCGATCACGGAAGCCAGGAACACGGCGACGCTCGTCGAAGCCGCCGCCTATGATTTCAAGGCCAAACAGCTCGGGTATCATTCCGCGCAGCAGTTTGCCAGTGAACTGGATGCCAAGATTGCGGCCAACGCCGACAAGAAACGGGAGGAATGACTTCATGAAAAAAAGACTCATCACGATCGGTTCCATCCTGTTTCTGATCTTCACCGTGATCATCACCGCATCGGTCGTCGATACGACGCCGAAATGGGAAACGGCGACCGGCGGAACCTACGTCGTCACGTTCGCCGATTACGACGGCACCATCCTCAAGGAAGTGACCTGCACCGTCGGCGAAGCCTGCGTCATCGTTCCGCCGGCGAGCCCGGATAACAAGGACAACTGCGAATTCATCCGCTGGAATCTCTGGCAAGACCACTGGTCCGAGATCGACGGCGACGTCACGATCAAGGCGATCTATACCCTCGATAACCGCCTGGCCGTCATTGGCGGCCGGCCGATCGTCTTCTATTCGGTCTTCATCATGCTTGGCATCATGCTGGCGCTGCTGTTTGGTCTCAAGGAAGCCAAGCGGACCGGCCTCGACCGCGACGCCCTGACCGACGGATTCCTCTGGATCGTTCCGCTCGCCATCCTCGGATCCCGGCTCTGGTATGTCGCCTTCGAATGGGAGAGTTTCGTCTATGGCGGATTCTTCCCATCACTGCTCCGGATTCTCGGATTCCAGAGTGGTCAACTTGATTTCTCCTCGTTTGGCCTGTCGGGACTGGCGATTCACGGTGCTTTCACCACCGCCCTCGTCGGCGGTCTCATCTTCGTCAAGGTCCGGAAACTGAGTCCGTGGAAGGTCCTCGACCTGATCGCGGCCGGATTCCTCTTCGCCCAGACGTTCGGCCGATGGGGCAACTTCCTCAACCAGGAAGCCCACGGCGGCCTCGTCGGCGGCCTCACGGGCGGGCTTTCGCTCGAACAGCAGTACAACTTCCTGCGCTATACGCTCCACATCCCCGAATTCATCGCCAACAACATGTACATGGTCGCCAACGGCGGCACGGCGGCGGTGAACGGATATTATCATCCGACATTCCTCTATGAACTCCTGCTCAACTGGATCGGTTTTGGCGTCCTTCTGATCCTGCGCCGGATCAAGAACGTCCGTTTCGGCGAAATGATGCCGTTCTATCTCGTCTGGTACGGTGGCGTCCGGATCTTCATCGAGACGATGCGCACCGATCCCCTGATCGGCGAAATCTTCGGCATCACCTTCAAAGCCGCGATCATGACTTCGAGCCTGATGATCCTCGGGGGCATCGCCCTCGATCTTTTGATTCGGTTCGTCTTCAAGACCGGTTTCTACGGCGATGTTCCCGGCGCCTTCGGCAACGAGCCTCAGGATGAACCTCCGGCCGAAGCGCCAGCCGAACCGCAAGCCCCGACCGATGCAGCCGTGTGAACTGCTGATCGTCGGCTGCGGGCCTGCCGGCATGATGGCGGCCATCTATGCCAAACGCGCCGACAAGGACGTCGTCATCCTCGACCGTTCCACGCCCGGCGGCCGCGTTCTCTCGACCTATCAGGTTGACAACTATCTTGGCTTCGGCCGCGTCTCGGCCGAAGAACTCGTCGCCAAAATGGTCACGCACCTGCGTGATCTTGGCATCGAGGACCGGTACGGCAAAGTCCTTGACATCCAGAAGGATGAATCTGGGTTCTTCGTCCATACCGACGCCGGCGACTATCACGCCCGCGCCATGATCATCGCCGCCGGCACGAAGCCCAAACCGCTCGGCTTGGAAAACGAAGCCGGGTACGTCGGCCGCGGCCTTTCCTATTGCGCCGTGTGCGATGGGATTTTCTTTCAGGACAAGGACGTCGTCGTCATCGGCGGCGGCGACTCCGCACTGGAAGAAGGCGCCTACCTCGCCAAGATTGCCAAATCCGTGACGATCGTTCATGATCTGCCGGAATTCACCGCCGCATCAGGTCTTGTCGCCCGCATCCGGAATCATCCGAAAATCAAAATTCTCTGCGATACGGCCGTCACTGCATTTCTGGGTGACG
>CAZFHR010000124.1:0-4646 GCA_964519115.1 uncultured Candidatus Izemoplasmatales bacterium | reverse complement strand
GCCGTTTCGAATACCTGTTCATCGAGGAGACGAGCGATTATATCAACAAGTGGTATGGCAGAAGGATGTCGGCGGATGAAGCCGCCGAGACAGCCGGCATCGATCGCGCCAACGTCAAACTGCTCGCTGAATTTCCCGATTTCATCGCCAATGTCTTTTCCAACACGCGACGCGCCATCTGTCAGAAGCCGGTCCATCTTTATCTCGATCTCTTCCGCCCGAAGGCGCTGACCGAGCCGGTCGCGCTCGTCAAGGCGGATTTCATCGTTTCGAGTTATCCCGAACTTGTGATCAAGGACGCCAATGAGATCCTCGACGTCCTGCGCGTCGTCAAGGATGCCGCCGAAATCACGGCGATCGAAACCGCGATCGGCCATTCCCGTGCCGCAATCGAGGCCGTCCTGAAACATGCCCGGCCCGGCATGAATGAACGCGAACTGGCCGGACTCTATGAGTTCAGCCTCCGCCAGCACGGCGCCAAAGACATGTCTTTCCATCCGATCCTTGCATCCGGCGCAAATGCCGCCGTCCTTCATTATGAGGACAACGATAAGGACATCCAGTCCGGAGCACTCGTGCTCATGGATCTCGGTTCGCTCGATGGTCCCTACGCCTCCGACATCAGCCGCACGTTTCCGATTGATGGCAAATTCACAGCCCGGCAGAAACAGCTTTATTCGCTGGTACTCGCCGTAAACAAGAAGACGATCGAATTCGTCCGTCCCGGCCTGATGATGGCCGAACTGCAGGCCTATGCCCGCAATCTGCTCGCCGAAGGCATGGTGAAACTCGGCTTGATCGCAAACGTCGAAGCGGTCGGCAAACACTATTATCACAACGTCAGCCATTATCTCGGACTTGACGTCCATGACGTCGGCAGTTACCTCGAGCCGCTCCGTCCCGGCGTCGTCCTGACGATCGAACCCGGCATCTACATTGAAGAAGAAGGCCTCGGCATCCGGATCGAGGATAACGTCCTCGTCACCGAAAGCGGCCGCCGCAACCTGTCGCAGGCGATCATCAAGGAAATCGCCGACATCGAAAACTTCATGGCGAAGTGATTTCGCCTTTCCCGAAAGGAAAACCCATGGATTACATCGAGGGAGCATTGAAACAATATTTGTTCTACAACGAGGAAAACAGTTATTCGGTGATCAAGGTCGAAATTTCCGACACCACCGAAAAGGACCTCGCGTACTACGAACCCACGATTGTCGTCTGTGGGTTTTTTCCTAAACTGGAAACGACGGTCAAGTATCGCTTTTACGGTGCCGTGAAGAGCCATCCGCGCTATGGTACCCAATACGCCGCCGAACGGTATGAACGCCTGATCGACAACACCCGAGCCGGCATCGTCGACTATCTGGCGAGCGGCTTCTTCAAGGGCGTCGGGCCGAAAACGGCCGAACGGATCGTCGTCGCCCTCGGACTTGACGCCCTCGACCGGATCGCTCAGGACGAACATGCCCTCGATGCCGTCGCCAAACTCACGAAGATCCAAAAAAAAGGAATCCATGACGCCATCATCGAGAACCGCCAGAAGGAATCCGCGCTCGTGTGGCTCTACGGATTTGACATATCGCCGAAGATGGCGATGCGCATCTTCAACAAATACGGCTATCGCGCCATCGATGTCGTCCGGGCGGATCCCTATGTTCTGATCGACGACGTCGAAGGCATCGGGTTCCGGCGCGCCGATGAAATCGGTCTCAAAATCGGGTTCGGATTCGACAACCCGAAACGGATTCAGGCGGTCGTGCTGTTTCTTCTGTCTGAATACGCCGCCAAGTACGGCGACACCTATCTGGAAAAGACGAAACTGATGGAGTACGCCGCCAAATATCTCAATGTTTCCGATGAGACCTTCATCGAAGCGCTCCCGATCGAAGCGGCGCTCGAAACCCTCGCCCTCGAGGAAAAGGTCGTCGTGACGGCGGAAGCCTACAGTCTGGCGGGGCTTTACCGCGCCGAAAAAGCGGTCGCAGGGCGGCTTCGCGACGCGGTGGGAGCCGATCCTTCCTTCACTCCCCTGCTCGTCGCCGGCTATGTGGCCGATTTCGAGACCCGCAACGACATTCAATATACCGACAATCAGAAGGAAGCAATCGAAACCGCCCTCGGCGAACGCTTCACGATCGTCACCGGCGGACCGGGAACGGGAAAAACGACCGTCATCAAGGGCATCGTCGAAGTATTCCAGGCGATGCATCAGGGCGATGCTAGAATCTTGACATCGATCCGACTCGCCGCGCCGACCGGCAAAGCCGCCAAGCGCCTCCAGGAAGCCTCCGGCCATGAAGCCACGACGATCCACCGTCTCCTCGGATACGATTACGAGGGGCATTTCACCTATGATGAGCACAACCGCCTCGAAGCAAAACTCGTCGTCATCGATGAAGCGTCGATGATGGACGTTCAACTCGCGGAACGACTTTTCGCCGCCGTCGATGACCGGACCAAGATCGTCATCGTCGGCGATGACAACCAGTTGCCTTCGGTCGGGCCCGGCCAGGTGCTCGCCGACCTGATGGCATCCGGGAAATTCCCGGTCGTCCGGCTGAAGAAGATCCATCGCCAGGCCGCCGATTCCTCGATCATCGGTCTCGCCTATGACATCCTCAACCAAAATCTGTCCGAGAACGTCCTCGCCAACCATCCGGACCGGTCGTACATCCGCGCCGCCGAAAGCGCGGTTCCCGAACTCATTCTTCGCGTCCTGAAGGAAGCCGGCGATGCGGGGTACGACCTGCTTAACGACGTCCAGGTCCTGATCCCGATGTACAAGGGCGAATGCGGCATCGACCATCTCAACCAGATGATCCAGGACGCTTTCAACAAGGAACACGAATCGCCGGCGCTGGTACGGGGCGACAAATCATTCCGCCTCGGCGACAAGGTGCTCCAACTCGCAAACCAGCCGGAAGACGGCATCATGAACGGCGATCTCGGCGTCATCACCGCGATTCTCGATGAAAAGGAAATGTTTGTCGATTTCGGCGGCAACCAGGTGAAGTACAACGTGAAGGATTTCGACAACCTGACGCTTGCCTATGCGGTTTCGATCCATAAGGCGCAGGGCAGCGAGTTCCGGCTCGTCGTTTTGCCGATCGTCCGCGGCCATTCGATCATGCTGAAACGGAAACTGCTGTACACGGCGGTCACGCGGGCGAAGGAAAAACTCGTCATGATCGGCGAATACGCAGCGCTCCGCCGCGGCATCCTCGGTCTGGAACCGCCGCGGAAAACACTCCTGAAACGATTTCTGACCGCCGCGGAACCTGACGATGGCGACGACGGCGTCCGGTTCGAGGATTTTTTATGAATCGCGTTCCGGCGATTGCTTTTTGCGTCGCATTATAGTATAATAATTTCAAATCGATGCGAAAGATTAGTAGGATCCCGAAGCGTCCAGAGAGTCTGGAAACGGTGCGACCAGACCGCGGCAGGATATCGAAGCTCCTTTCAAGAGACGCCAATCCCGTCCGTCGGTCCGCGTTAAGGATCCCGAGCGCCAGATGATTCTGGAACAAAGGTGGTACCGCGACATGTCGTCCTTTACAAAGTAAAGGATGATTTTATTTTTTTTGGGAGGTTTTGAACATGAAGTATCTTACCGGCAATGAAATACGGCGGATGTGGCTGGATTTTTTCCAATCGAAAGGCCATTCAGTCGAAAAGGGAGCGTCGCTCATTCCCAACGACGATCCGACGTTATTGTGGATGAACGCCGGCGTCGCGGCGCTGAAAAAGTATTTCGACGGTTCGATCGTGCCCAAGAATCCGCGGATCGTCAATGCGCAGAAGTGCATCCGGACGAACGATATCGAAAACGTCGGGAAGACCGCCCGGCATCATACTTTTTTCGAAATGCTCGGGAACTTCTCGATCGGCGACTATTTTCGCGAGGAAGCGGTCACGTGGGGGTTTGAAATTCTGACGTCGCCGCAATGGTTCGGCTTTCCCAAGGACCGGTTGTACATGACGATTTATCCCGATGACGAAGCCACGAAGGAAAAGTGGATCGCTCTCGGAATCGACCCGGCTCACGTCATTCCGACCGAAGACGATAATTTCTGGGAAATCGGCGAAGGCCCCTGCGGCCCCTGTACCGAAATCTATTTCGATCGGGGTCCGGGCTTCGGCGCTTTCGGATCCGATGCGATCCGCGACGGCGTCGAAAACGATCGGTTCATCGAAATCTGGAACATCGTATTCTCCCAATATAACGCCAAGGCCGGATTAAAGCGCAGCGAATATCCGGAACTGCCAAACAAGAACATCGATACCGGCTGCGGCCTGGAACGGCTCACTTCCGTCATTCAGGGGTGTCCGACAAACTTTGAAACCGATCTGTTTTTGCCGATCATGGAGAAGATATCGGTCATCGCCGGCATTCCTTACGAAGGCCAAATGGCCTTCAAAGTGATCGCCGATCACATCCGTACGGTGACGTTTGCGATCGCCGACGGCGCCGTCCTGGCGAACGAAGGGCGCGGCTATGTCCTGCGCCGTCTGCTCCGCCGGGCGGTCAAATATGGCAAGAACATCGGCATCCAGCGGCCGTTCATGGACGAACTGGTCGACGTCGTCGTCGCCGTGATGGCGGATTACTATCCATATCTTTCCGATCAGGCAGCCATCGTGAA
>CAZFHR010000123.1:0-4673 GCA_964519115.1 uncultured Candidatus Izemoplasmatales bacterium | reverse complement strand
AACTCAAACAAAAAGTACCCGATTAAGTTCAATCGGATACTTTGTCTACACTCTGGCACCTACATCATGTAGGTGTTTTTTATTGGCTCGGCAACGCATAAGGACTCGGAAGATTTCCCAACGGAGATCATCCGGGTATGACATTCATTCTAGAACTAAAATTCTTTTATGGGTTGACTTAAAGGATAAATCGCCTATAATAAATTTGGTAAGCAACAAAAAAAACTCAAAAAGGGGGCAATTAGTACGTGAAAAAGATTCTCAGCTTGATGACGTTTTTACTGTTTCTCTTTGGCATGACCGCATGTGAGCAGCTCACGACTGCCACGACTGCCGCAACGACGGCGGGAACCGGGACTACGGTATCCACAACTACGGTAACAACGAATAACGATCCCGAAACGTTGATCATCCAGTTCGTTCCGAGCACCTCGATTGACTCGGCGCTTCTGCTGAAGCTCAAATCGCTTGAAGTCATGCTCGAAACCAACCTCGCCGCCGCAGGTTATGAAATCAACGTCAACATCAGCATCGGCACCAGCTATGCATCCGTCATCGAAGCGATGGTTTCCGGACAAGTCCACGTCGCCTTCCTGACAGCCCAGCAGTACGCGTTCGTCACTACCGAGTATCCCGGTGCGGTCGATGTGTTGCTGACGTCGGTCCGTGACGCCTACAATGCCCAGATCGTCGAAGGGGTCATCACGGCTGATCCGGATGTCGTCATCGCCAACGCCAATGCCGAAGGTTATGATGGCACTACGAATTCCGCATTTAAAGTCAGCTCGTACTATTCCCAGCTTTTAGTCCGCACGGAAGACTATGCAGACTATCTGGCTGAAGGTATCTCCTGGCTCGCCGGCAAGACCGTCGGAACGCAATCGACGACATCTGGCTCCGGCTATGTGTATCCGTCGCTTCTCCTCAGCCAGAACGGCCTCAGTTTCGTTTCCGGAACGCCGATCGCGGCCAACGGCGAAGTCAAATATCAGACGATTGGCGGACATCAAAATGCCGTTCTCTCCCTGTTGAATGACGAAGTCGATGCCGTCTTCACGTTCTTCGATGCCCGTTTTCACGCGACGGCATATGCCGATTGGCAGGCCGCCAACCCCGGCGTCAACATTTTTGAAGTTACCCGTGTCTGCGCTCTGACCACGCCGATCTACAACGACACCATCTCTGGCCTTGCCGATTTGAGCGCCGGTCTACGCGCTGCGATTCAACAGGCGTTCATCGACATCATTGCCACCACCGAAGGATACGATGCCCTGCAGATCTACAATCACAAAGGCTACCTGATCGCCCAAGATTCCGATTACGATGGCGAAAGAGACCTGTACAACTTCTTGAATCCGTGATTCGCAGCTAAATCATCAGGAGGCATTCCATGATCAAATTCGTCGATGTGCAGAAAACGTATCCAAACGGAGTGCAAGCCTTGAAAGGCGTCAGTCTGGAAATCCATGATGGCGAATTCGTCGCCATCATCGGGTTGTCCGGAGCGGGGAAATCGACTTTATTGCGATCGATCAACAAAATGATTGCGATCACCGGCGGACAACTCTTCCTTGACGACGTCGAAATCAGTTCCATCAAAGGCAAAGGACTCCGGATGTTGCGTCGCAGCATCGGCATGATTTTCCAATCATTCAATTTGGTCAAACGGATGTCGGTTTACAATAACGTTTTAACAGGTAGGGTGGCTTATAACCCTACCTTTAAAACTGTCTTTGGTCTGTTTCCGAAAGCGGACAAGCTGCTGGCCCTGGAGTCACTTGACACGATGGGAATCTTGGACAAAGCCTTCATTCGTGCCGATCAACTCTCGGGGGGCCAGCAGCAACGCGTCGCTTTGGCCCGGGCCCTGACGCAAAAACCGAAACTGATCCTCGCCGACGAACCCGTGGCGTCACTCGATCCGATCACGACCGTTCAGGTCATGGACGATTTTGCACGCATCAACCGCGATTTGGGCATCACGATCGTCGCCAACATGCATCACGTTGACTTGGCGCTCAAATACGCGACGCGAATCATCGGAATCAAGGATGGACTGGTCGTTTTTGACGGCAAATCAGCGGACATCAACGACGAAATCCTCGTCAATATTTACGGCAGGTCGCTCAAACACGACGAACTGCTGGGAGAATGATATGGCCAAGTTTACGTTGACAAACGGCAAGATCATCGTCAAGCCGTTCAATAAGATCTGGCTGGTTCTTGGCGCGCTTATCGCCCTCGTCATCCTCTTTTCGTATTTCATTCCGCTCGATCTCGTCAATTTTAAACCGGATCAGTTGCCGATCGTGCTCAAGAAGATGTTCACGCCGCAGCGCAACCGAACCTGGGCAGATTATTTTGAATTCATCTTTTCTTTACAGGATCTCTTGGTCCTGACGCTGCAGATGTGTTATGGTGGCACTGTTCTCGGATCGCTTCTTGCCATTCCGCTGGCGCTCCTGTCGTCCAAAAATATCGTCAAAACCAAATTTGTGTATGGACCCGCAAGGTTTATTCTGAATCTGTTTCGCACCATTCCGGTGACGATCCTCGCCGTCCTTTCCATCAGCATGGTCGGCAGCGGCGTTCTTGCCGGCATTTTCGCGATGATGTTCTTCACATTTGGGATCATGGCGAAAATGCTTTATGAAGTCATCGAAACGATCGACATGAACTGCTATGAAGCGCTCGAATCGACCGGAGCCAACAAACTCCAATCCGTCCGCTTTGCGGTTCTGCCCCAGGTATTCCCCGTATTCATCGGATATGTCATGTACATCTTTGAAATCAATGTCAGGTCTTCGGCGATCCTCAGCTATGTCGGCGTCGCCAGTCTGGGAAACGTCATCCGTGAAAACGAACTGATTGGATATGACCGCATCGGCGGTGCGATCATCGTCATTTTCGTCACGTCGCTCATCGTGCAGTTTTTATCCAGCGCCATTCGGAGGAAACTGCAATGAAACGGGCCGAAGCGATGTATCGGAAATTACCGAAAAAATGGATCATCAACTTGATTTTCGCCGCAGTTTTGGCAATCCTTGTCATCTATTCATTCCAAGGTTCACACATCAATCCGATCCGTCTGCGGCAACTCCCCTTCGTCATCCGGAGCTTTTTCCGGGGATTCGGGAATATCCTGTGGCCGGCTTTCTTCGGCTTTGGTGGGTATGACTTTGATGAAAGCATCGTCTATCTGGCGCTTGAAACCCTGGCCATCGGTTTCTTTGGTACATTGTTAGGCGCAATTCTGGCCATTCCATTCGGTTTTCTCGCCGCCCGCAACATCGTTGGCAAACACGTGGCGAAAATCGGCAGCGTTTTGCTAATCATCATCCGCGTGTTTCCGGAAATCATCCTTGCAATCATATTGGTCAAGGGACTGGGGAGTGGCGCTTTTACCGGCATCCTCGTCATCGGGTTACATTCGGTTGGCATGCTTGGTAAGCTTTTCGCTGAAGCCATCGATGAGATGGACAACAGTTCGCTGGAAGCGCTCGACGCCGTCGGCGCCAACGGCTGGCAGAAGATCCGGTATGGCATCATCCCGCAGATGGCACCACTGATGTCGTCGATCACGCTCTACCGTCTTGACATCAATGTCCGTTCCGCGACCATCCTCGGCGTCGTTGGTGCTGGTGGACTTGGCGCCCTTCTTACGATTTTCTCCGATCCGCCCGCCTGGCCGCTGCTTGCCACCATCCTGCTCGCAATCATCGTCATGGTCTTGTTGGTTGATGGGGTTTCGAGTTATCTTCGCAACAAACTGGTATAATACGTGAAAATATGACAGGCGATTTCGCCTGTTTTTCATTTCCACTGCCAAAGGCATGCAACATTATTTGGAAAATGATGGAAATGATGCATCAACGTCCTCTCTTCATAGTATAATTTTCTCATGAGAAAAATCGACTGATTCCATCGGGATTTGCCGAATGCAATATTTTATCGTGGAAGCGCAGGAATCTTCATGGATAAAAAAACGGAAATATTTGAAAAAATGCCGGTATGGAAAGCGATCGCGACGCTCGCCATCCCGTCCATCCTGAGTCAGCTCGTGACGATGATCTACAATCTCGCCGACACGTTCTACATCGGTCAGACGAACGATCCCAATCAGGTCGCCGCCGTCACGCTTTCGTTCGGGGCCTTCATGATTCTCGCCGCCATCGCGAATCTGTTCGGGATCGGCGGTGGTAGCCTGATGGCGCGGATGCTCGGTCAGAAACGGCCCGCCGACGCCAAACGCGTCGCCGCTTTCAGCTTTTTCGGAGCCGGGATCGCCGCTCTGGTCTTTGCTGGTCTCGTATGGATTTTCCTCGACCCGATCCTCCATCTACTCGGCGCCAGCCCGGCTACGATCGGTTTTTCCCGCGATTATCTCTTCTTCACGACCGTCGCCGGCGGGTTGCCCACGGCTCTGTGCATCACCCTCGGACATCTCCTCCGGAGCGAAGGAGCGTCCAAACAAGCTTCGATCGGCATCGCCATCGGCGGCATCCTGAACATGATCCTCGATCCGATCTTCATCTTCACATTCGGCCTCGGCGTCGCCGGCGCCGCGATCGCGACGATGATATCCAACTGCGTCGCCCTTGCCTATTATTTCATCCTCGTCATGGCGATGAAGAAAAGAACCTATCTTTCCTTCCGGCTCACGGATGCCTTCA
>CAZFHR010000122.1:0-4694 GCA_964519115.1 uncultured Candidatus Izemoplasmatales bacterium | reverse complement strand
CCCGCCGTCACAAGGCATGTTTCCGCCCGCGGTATCGTCGTGAAGGACGGCCGGATTCTCGGCCTGTGGCGCCCGAAACTGGATGTCTATACTTTACCGGGCGGCGGTAAGGAAGCGGCTGAAAGTCTCTCCGCCTGCGTCGAACGGGAAGTCTTGGAAGAAACCGGCGCCATCGTCCAGGCCGGCAAGGAAACCTGCGTCGTGATCGAATATTTCCGCGATTCGATCTGGGAGTCGCATTTCTTCCCGTGCGAAGCGACCGGCCGGACCGGATCGTCGCAGCTGACCGCCGAAGAAAGCGCGCTCGGACTGGAAGCTTCGTGGTATGACCTGTACGAATTCCTTCAACTGTTGGAAACGCACGAAAGCACCAATCCCTGCGGCGCGAACATCCACCAGCGCGAACTGATCGGTCTGATGAATACGCTTTGATCCGAAAAACCGGCGAAGACGGAAAATCCGCTCGCCGGTTTATTTTCGATGAACGTCCCGATCGCCTTTTTCCCGTCGTCCGAACGGGGATTTTTCTTTTTATCCACCGGGTCGTGTGCTATAATGATACTGGAAGCCGGAGAACGGAAGGAGGGAACCCTTTGGTCATCACCACCATCGATCTGCTCAACCATCTGCGTTGCCGCCGCTATGCCGCCCTCGACCGCCTGTCCCAGGCGCGCCGCTATCATCATGCCCGTTCCGATGTCCGTTTCGCCGAATTCCGCCACCTCGGTGGCATCGCTGGCTATTCCGCCGTCGTCGACCTCGATACCGACGAAACGGCCGAAATCCAGAAAAACCGCCAATATGAACTGACCGACGCCGCCGTCGAAACGATGAAGGAAGTCGTCCGGACGCTCGTCACCAAGCAGCGTCCCGACATCAGCGTCGATGACGACCGGGAGTTCACCCTCGAATTTCACGACGGCTACCGGCTCGCGGTTCGTCCCGACCTGTTCCTTGGACTGCCGGGATCATCGGAAGCCATCACCATCGTACCGATGACTTCCAAGGAAATGCGGTCACTCCACTACACCCTGAACAAGGTCAAAGTCCCGTTATTCCAACAGAGTCTCAATGGCCATTGGCGTCCGGATCTGCGCGACATTCCCGAAAACGTCAAATCGAACTATCACGAAAAACTCGCGAAGATGACCGACCGGCACACCGATCTTGGCCGCATCGTCTACGACATCGCCTTCAAAGCCTTCGTGTTCGACCGGCTGTTCCGGCCGCACGGCGTCCGGCAGCTGCTCGTCGTGCTCAATCACGAATACGTCCATGACGGCCATCCCGGCGAATATTCCAAAGACCTGATCGCCGCGTTCGACTTGACCGACCTGGCCAAGACGATGGCGGAAACGATCGAAATCGACCTGTATCGGATGATCAATCACGTCGAACTGAACGACGATTCGCGTTGTCCGCTCGTCAAGCAGGAATGCAAACGCAACCAGCCTTTCCAATGCCAATACTTCGAATACTGCTCGGCGCATCTGCCCAAGGAGCATTCGGTGTTCCATTATTTCTTCCAGCACCAGGGTTTCGTCGAAAGCCTGCCGGGCGAAGATGTCGTCCATGACACCTACGAACTCGTGAACAACGGCATGGTCGACATGCTCGACATCCCGATCTCGTGGCTGAAACGCGAGAAGAACCTGATGCAGCGGTACTGCGTGGAAAACGACAAGCCCTACGTCAATCAGGCCAAGATCAAAACCTATCTGGATCTGCTCAAATTTCCCGTGTATTACCTGGATTTCGAGGCCTATCCGGCGATCGTGCCGCGTTTCGCGGGCGAATCACCCTATACGCAGAGCGTCTTCCAGTTCTCCGTCCACGTCCAGAAGACGATCGATGCCGTCGTCGACCGCAATGATCCGAAAACCCATTTCGAATGGCTCGCGACCGATGGCGCCGACCGCCGGCGCGAATTCGTCACGGCGCTTCTGCAGGCGATCCCGCCGGGAGATTCCTCGATCTGCGTCTATAACCAGACGTTCGAACGGAACCGGCTGATCGAACTGGCAAAACGCTTCCCCGAACACGCCGACCGGCTCGCGGAAATCGCTTCGCGGCTCTTCGATCTCCTGAAGGCCGTCAAGAACGATTATGATTTCTTCATCGCCGCCGGTTTTACGAAGGAAGCGGCGGAAACGTACAATTATTATCACCCCGACCTCGATGGCAGCTATTCGCTCAAGAAGGTGCTTCCCGTCCTCGGCGGCGCCGACTATGAGGGCATGGCGATAGCCAACGGCGTGCAGGCCTATCTGGCCTACGCCCGTTTCAGCGAAATGACGGACGAAGCGAGGATCAAGGCGATCGGCGAGCTCCGCGAATACTGCAAGCTCGACACCTTCGCCATGTATCTCATCGTCCGCGGACTGGGCGCGCAAGTCGCGTAAATATCGCTTGCTTATCACTTGACCGTATGATATAATCATAATCGCGCCTGAACCTGAAAAAGACGAAGCTCCGACGTCCTTTCCGGATCCAGGTAAGTCAAAACACAGGAGGATTCACCATGGCATTATCAAAAGCAAGAGTTTCCGAAATCGTCAAGCAATACCAGTTCAAGGAAGGCGATACCGGTTCCCCGGAAATCCAGATCGCCCTGCTTACGGAAGAAATCGCGCTTCTGAACCAGCATCTCCAGGTCCACAAGCATGACTTCCATTCCAAGCGCGGACTGTTGATGAAAGTCGGAAAACGCCGCAGTCTGCTCAACTACCTGCAGACGGTGTCGGTCCAACGTTACCAAACGGTCATCGAGAAACTCAACCTGCGCCGCTAGCGCCGGACTGAAAGCACCCAAAATCATCTTTGGGTGCTTATCTTTTGTTCAATCGTCATTGCCGGGCTGAAAGCCCGCGCCGATATGGTATAATATTCAAGTACACTTCCACGAAAACCAACTGAAAAGAGGTATATATATGAGCGAAAAACAAGTATTCACACTCGATTTCTGCGGCAGGGTGCTGCAGGTCGAAGTCGGACAACTCGCCAAACAGGCCACCGGAGCGGCTTTGGTGCGATTCGCAGATTCGGCCGTGCTTTCCGTCGCGGTCGTCGGCAAGGAACCGTCGGAGCAGGATTTCTTCCCGCTGATGGTCCTTTATCAAGAAAAAATGTACTCCGTGGGCCGCATTCCGGGCGGATTCTTCCGCCGCGAAGGCCGTCCCTCCGAACACGAGACGCTGAGCGCCCGTGCGATCGATCGGCCGCTCCGGCCACTATTTGACGACAACTTCCGCAACGAAATCCAGATCATCAACACCGTCATGTCGGTGAACCCGGACAACAGCCCGGAAATCGCCGCCCTGCTCGGATCGTCACTGGCCCTCGGCCTTGGCGGCGTCCCGTTCAACGGTCCCGTCGCGATGGTCACGGTCGCCCGCGTCGATGGCAATTTCATCTGCTGCCCGACCGCCGAACAACTCCTGATGTCAGACATCGAACTGACGATCGCCGGCACGAAAGATGCCGTGAACATGGTCGAAGCCGGTGCCAAGCAGGTATCAGAAGCCGACATGCTCGATGCGATCATGTTCGGCCATGAACAGATCAAGGTGCTGGCCGCGTTTGAAAGCATGATCATCGCCCAGTGCGCCAAACCACTGATCGAGATCGAACTGCAGACCGTTCCGGATGCCGTCCGTACCGCCGTCCGGCGCATCGAAGCCGGCCGGATCGTTCCCGCCGTTTCGATTTATGAAAAACTCGAGCGCGGCGACGCGATCGAGGCGATCAACGAAGAAGTCCGCCAGACCATCGAAGCCGAATTCAAGGCCCAGGGTCTCGACAAGGACGAAATCGCCCGCAACATCACCTTCGTCAACCACGTCCTCGAGGAAATCCTCGTCGAGGAAGTCCGCCGGCTGATCACCGTCGACAAGATCCGTCCCGACGGCCGCGGCCTGGATGAAATCCGCCCGCTCGCCGCTGAAATCGATCTCTTCGAACGGACCCACGGCTCGGCCCTCTTCACCCGCGGCCAGACGCAGGTCTTCGCGGCGACCACCCTCGGCCCGCTGCGCGACTCGCAGATCATCGAAGACGTCACCGTCGTCGAAGGCAAGCGCTTCATGCTCCATTACAATTTCCCGCAATACTCCGTCGGATCGACCGGCCGTTACGGCTCGCCGGGACGGCGGGAAATCGGCCACGGCGCCCTCGGCGAACGGGCCCTGCTCCAGGTCCTCCCGTCCGAAGACGAATTCCCGTACGCGATCCGCGTCGTTTCCGAAGTCCTCGAATCCAACGGCTCCTCGTCCCAGGCGACGATCTGTTCGGGCACGATGTCGCTGATGGCGGCCGGCGTTCCGATCAAGGCCGCAGTCGCGGGCATCGCGATGGGACTCGTCAAGAAAGACGACAAGTATACCATCCTGACCGACATCCAGGGACTCGAAGACCATTTCGGCGACATGGATTTCAAAATCGCCGGCACGAAGGACGGCATCACCGCCCTGCAGATGGACATCAAGGTCGCCGGCATTTCCCGCGAAATCATGCAGGAAGCCCTCGAACAGGCCCGTAAAGGCCGTTTGCAGATCCTCGACGTGATGCTCGCCGCAATTCCCGAACCGCGCAAGGAACTCTCGAAATACGCGCCGAAGGTCAAAGTCATGCACATCAACGTCGACAAGATCCGCGACGTCATCGGCCCCGGAGGCAAGATCATCCAGAACATCGTC
>CAZFHR010000121.1:0-4704 GCA_964519115.1 uncultured Candidatus Izemoplasmatales bacterium | reverse complement strand
TCAAAGGATCATACCATTCCTTCGAAGAAGAATATCCTGCTGATTTTGTTCTGAAAAGACTCCGGTCTCGATGCGACCTGATGCGGGCTTCTGCACCCGTCGTAGCGGTTGATCGCTGAATTCACACCGCATTCATGCGAATTTGGGAAAATCAAAGCAGTCATTTCGGCTCACAACACGAGAAGAGGCAACCCCTAAGGGGCCATCCTCTTTTTTTTGACAAAAAAATATTTTTTCGTCGTGATGCGAATTGACTTGCCTTGGCTGACGAAGTATAATGGTGAATATAATGACAGGGTGTCATTGGAGTTTGAAAGGCTGGGTGGACCGTATGGGTACCTTCATCGTCAAGTTCAGAAAATTCTTTATGGCGGCTTTTTTGGTTCTGTTGATCATCGCAGGCGTGCTGCAAAGCCAAGTGCAGGTCAATTATGATCTCACGGATTATCTGCCGGCCGATTCGGAATTCATGGCGGCCTATGCGATATCAGGCGAACAGTTCGGTACCAGCAGCATCATCCGAGTGATGGTCGGTGAAGTGTCAAGCATCGAAGCCGCCGCCATCCGCGAGAATCTATTGGCAATCAATGCTGTCGAAACGATCGTCATCAACGACTACGATCCGGCTGCCGACGCTGTTTTGTTCACGGTCACTTTCAAAGAAGGCATGACCAATGCGGAAGCCATCGCGGCCATCGACGAGATCCGAACGAGCCCGGAGGGAAAACCCGTCTATCTGTCCGGCAGTCTCATCAATCATCTCGCCATCCAGGAATCCTCGGCCGCCGAAAGCCTGCGGACGGTTTTATTCCTGATTCCCATTATCTTGATCATTTTACTGCTCACAAGCACATCATGGATCGAATCGCTGATCAGCTTGATCGTCATCCTCGTCGCCATCGTCATCTCGATGGGGACGAACATCATCTTTGTCAATGGCATATCCTTCATCACCAAGAGCATCCTCGCCGCATTGACGATGGCCATTTCGATGGACTATTCAATCTTTCTGCTTCATGCCTTCAAGGAAGCGCGTCAGCGCGGCCTTGCGCCGGCGCCGGCGATGATTGCGGCCATCAAGAGTTCCTTCACGACGATCACCGTAAGTTCGCTTACGACCGTCGCGGGGTTCGCCGCCCTGCTGGTCATGCGGTTTACTTTGGGTGGGGACATGGGCATGGTGTTTGCAAAAGCCATCCTCATCGCCTTGTTGACGGTTCTGTTCCTGATGCCGGGACTGCTGATGCTCTCTTACCGCTGGATCGAGAAAACCGCCCACAAGGAATGGATTCCTTCCTTTCGAAAGGTTGGCGTCTTCGCTGTCAGGTATCGGCTGGCGATTCTCATCCTCGCCGTCGTCTTGGTGATTCCTGCCGTATACGGACAATATAACAACCGCTTCATTTACGGTGCGTCGGCAATGACCGAATCGCCGGAATCGGCCGTTTACCAGGAAAGGCAAGTCATCCAGACCACATTCGGAACCGGAAATCAAATCATTCTTCTGATTCCCAATGAGGCCGATCTCGAACAGGAACTGTCCTTATTCGAAGCTTTGGCAGACGTGGAATACGAAGGCGACATCATGCTCAAACCCGCATCCAAAAGTTATGCCAAACTGCTTGATACCGTCCGCGTTTCCCTGGCTTTTGTCGGCCTCGTTTCCGCCGACATCGCCTTGAATGATCTGGAAGTTGCGATTCAGGATCCGAGCGGCGTACTGATGCAGGCAGTAGCGGCGCTCAGTGCTAGTGCGGCGGCGGATATCGCCACCCTCGTCGCCAGCAAGACGACTTTCATGACCGATGAATACAGCCGCATGTTTCTCGAGTTGGACGCTTCTGAAGAAGGCGAAAGAACCTTCGCCATGCTCGACGCGATCGCGGAGGTAGCCGACGGCTATTATGATAATGAAAGTTATCTTCTGGGAATATCGGTCGGGGCCTATAGCATCAAACAGGCGATCGAAATCGACTATATCTACGTAAACCTCATCGCCATTCTGGCCATCCTGATCATGATCGCGGTGTCGTTCTGTTCGCTTGCCATCCCCTTCCTTCTAATGTTTGTAATCGAAGCGGGCATTTTCCTGAACATGTCGATTCCGTTCTTCTTTGGTCAGTCCCTCACCTTCGTCGGCTATCTCATCATCAGCGCTGTGCAGCTCGGCGCCACGATCGATTATGCCATTCTCCTGTCGGGAAAGTACATGCTCTTCCGCAAGGAAACGGACGCCAAGGAAGCCGCCGTCCGGGCCGTTGCCCTTTCGGCGCCTTCCATCCTGACCTCCGGAAGCGTCCTGACGCTGTCCGGCCTCGCCATGAATCTCGTTTCCTCCAATCCGCTGGTCCAGCAGATCGGTTCAATGGTCATGCGGGCCGGCCTCTTCAGCATGCTTCTCATGTTTCTGTTGCTGCCGGGTCTGCTCGTGATGGCGGATCGGTTCATCCGGAAAACGACACGGAAATCCGGTTTTTATCCAGACAATGAAAAAACAGGGGAGGACGCCGCTCATGCCAAAAACCCTGTTTCATGATCTGACGCCGGAAAAACAGTCCGTCATCTTCCATGCGGGTCTTACCGAATTCTCGACAAATCCCTTCGATGATGCATCCATCAACCAGATCGTCAAACGGGCGGGCATCGCCCGCGGGAGTTTCTATCTCTATTTCGAAGACAAGGAAGATCTGTTCTTTTACATTCTGGAAACGTTGTTAACGGAAAAACTGAGTCGGTTCATCCCGACGGTCTTACACGAAGATTCTCCGGATCTGTTTGGCTCCTATCGAACGGTCTTCGGATTTCTCTTGACGGTGTTGGACGACCCCGAATATTATCCTTTCTTCGCTAGCGTATACCGGCATATCAACTATCGGATCAATGCCAGAATCACGGTGATGATTGAGAAATTCCGCACGCAATATCTCTACCAGAACAGCCGATTAGCGGAAAAGGAAAGACCATGGCTGATGGAAATGGTAGCCGTCATGGGTCTCATCCATCGCGATCTGCTGGAACGAAAAGTCGCGGAGGCCTGGTCAATGGAACAGACGATGGCGATCTATGACCTGCGGATGTCGCTGCTATCCAAAGGCGATCTTCAAACAGTCAGCGCCCAAAATCAAAACGGCAGTTAAGGGTCTTTGCATTCATCCCTTCAAAGCGTTTTGTTCAATGTGTTTTTCCGGTTTTCTGTGGTATACTTTATCTACATTCTTCCGCCTAACGGAATCGACTAAGCCGTGACTTGGCGGAAAAGGGAAGGTGGTCCGATCGATGGAAACGGTATTGATCCTGGCGCACCAGATTGCGATCATGTTCGTCTTCATGGCGATCGGCTGGATTCTCTTCAAAACCGGACTGCTTACCATCCAGGGCACGCGTGACTTAAGCAATCTTCTGCTCTGTGTCGTCATCCCCGTCATCATCGTCAAGTCCTTCATCGTGATCCGCACGCCGGAAAACACTACTGGATTTTTCCTTTCGTTCGCCTTGTCGCTCGGTGCGATCGTCCTTTCCGCCCTCGTGGCCCGGCTCATCTTCCCGAAAAATGCGGTCGTGGACCAGTTCGGCACCGCCTTCGCCAATGCCGGTTTTTTCGGAATTCCGATCGCTCAGGCGTTTCTTGGCGATACCGGCGTCTTTTACATCGCCTCCTTCGTGATGATGACGTTTGTCTTCCAATGGACCTACGGCGTCCACCTCTTCACCAAAGACAAAACCCTGTTTCAACCGAAAAAGTTGCTTACCAATCCGGTGCTGATCGCCTTCGCCTTGGCTCTCATCCTGTTTTTCACGCAAGTGACAGTTCCCGATTTCATCACGGTTCCGCTTGGGATGATCACGCCGCTCAACACGCCGGTGGCGATGCTGGTTTTGGGCAGTTATCTTGCCCGCGGACGGTTAGCGGATCTGTTCACGAATAAACGCGCTTATGTAGCCGTCGCGGTCCGACTGATTCTCATCCCGCTGCTGACCCTTGCCCTGTTTACGCTCCTGCCGCGCGACTGGAATGCGATCCGGCTCGCAGTCCTGATCCCGGCGATCGCTCCCGTCGGCGTCAACGTGACGCTGTTCGCGGGCCTTCATGACCAGGATTATGGCGAAGCGGTCCGCATCGTCTGCCTGAGTACGCTCTTGAGCATCGCCACCATCCCCTTCATCGTGCTCCTGGCCCAATGGGCATGGACATAATCAGGGCGGATGCCACCGGCCATTTCAATCGTGCCTATTCGATTAATTAGTCTACAAGCTCCAAGGAGGAGAAGAATATGGATTTCATGACGATGACGAAAGAACGCTTCTCGGTAAGGAAATATTCCGACCGGATCGTTGAACCGGAGAAAATCGAACGAATCCTGATGGCGGCTCGAAACGCGCCGACGGCCCATAACAATCAACCCCAGCGCCTCTATGTCATGCAGAGCCCCGAAGCCCTTGCCCTCGTCGACGCCTGCACGCGCGGCCGTTTCGGCGCGCCACTGGCGCTCGTACTGTGTTATGACAATCAGGAAAGCTGGAAACGCAAGGACGGCTACGACAGCGGTGAGGTGGACTGCGGCATCATCGGCACCCACATCCTGTTCGCCGCCTTCGAACAGGGGCTCGGATCTTGCTGGGTGGCGATGTTCAAAACCGACGAACTGCATGATCGCCTGCACCTCGCCGCCAGCGTCATTCCCGTCGCCGTCATTCCGATCGGCT
>CAZFHR010000120.1:0-4713 GCA_964519115.1 uncultured Candidatus Izemoplasmatales bacterium | reverse complement strand
AAAGTTTCGCTTTTGACGCTTTTTAAATGGATCCGCCTCAATAACGTCAAACGCGGACTGATCGCCTATTTTGCGGTCATGCTGCTGGTATTCGGATCGGGATGGGTCGCCAAGAAAGTGCTCGCCGCGAATGATTCGCTCGTGTACCGGTCGATGGTCGCCATCAATCTGGAAAGCGAAGAACAGATTTACGACGCCAGTACCGACATCCTTGCCGACGACACGTTCGACATCCAGATCACAGCCAACGTCGGCAATGTCCATATCTATGCCGTTTCCGACGAAACCGAAATCAAAATGTATTTTCTCTACGATGTCGCCTCTCAAAGGGAAAACCTCGTCTGGACGATCGATCCGGAAACCAACCTGATCGTCGTCACGTTCAACCAGACGGTGACGGATTATGTCGTTTATGCCGATCCCGTGCCCCCGGCCGTGGAAATCTATCTGCCCGACACCCTCGCCGTCGGTTCGATCGATGTGACGCTTTCCGTCTATGGCAACCTGACGATGCGATATCTCGATTTCGAACGGCTTGATGCCGATGTCGCGGGTGGTGAAATCAATCTGACCGCGAAGGACATCGTCGTCGGCGATATCATCCTGGCTTCCCGCGGCGGCCGGATTTCAGCCGATGTCGAAGACTGTGAAAACGTTACGGTCTTTCTTACCGGAGGGGCGGAGGCTGATTTCACGTTCAAGTCGATTTCGGAGGCGCTCGCGATTACGGCAGCCGCCGATTCCGATCTCTATCTTTATGCGACACAGGCGGCTTCGATCACCATCGGCGCGGCCTCCGGCTCGATTTTGGAACTCCGGGAACTGTACGCTCCCGACATCGAGATTCTCCTTTCTGACGCTGATCTCGTCTTTGTCAACGGCGTTCGGGGTTACGGATATGATACCTTTGTCATCACTGCGGTCGGCGGCTCCGTCACCACGAGGGGGGTTCCTGATGATACGAACGGGTGACGTCAAAGACGTTTTGATTCTCGACGCCATCGCCCGCCGTGTCGCCGATGAACTGCATGGCTCCGGTATCGACCAATGGTCAGCGACGTATCCCGGCGTCCGTGAATTCGCCGCCGACATTCTCAGGTCCGGCCTCTTCGTGAGCGAGGAAGGCAGGCGGATCATCGGTTCGATTTCCGTTCTGCCCGAAAACGATCCGGCCTATGCCACCGTCACCTGGGTGGGAAAGAAGGCTTTCGTCGTCCACCGGCTGATGGTGGATCCCGATGCCAGGTGCAAGGGAGTGGGTTCGGCGCTTCTGACGTATGCGATCCGGTTGGCCGTGGAGGCTGGCATGGATTCCGTCAAAGTCGATACGCATCCCGACAATCAGAGGATGCGGCGGCTGCTTATGAAACACGGTTTTGTCCCCCGCGGATATCTGCCCCTGATCAACCGCGATGCCTACGAACTACCCTTGAAATAACCAAGAAGGCAGAAAAGCATGATCTGGAACCTTGCTTCCGACCGTGCTTTTTTTATGGGCGGAAATGTGAGTAAATATGGTATAATAATAGTGTTAGATTGGATGTGATGCTCTTGTTCATCGATGAGGTAAGAATCAAAGTCAAATCCGGCAAAGGCGGCGACGGAATCGTCGCCTGGCGACGGGAAAAATATATTCAGTACGGCGGTCCGGCGGGTGGCGACGGCGGCAAAGGCGGCAGTGTCGTTTTCCGCGCCGACGAAGGTCTTTCCACGCTTCTTGATCTCCATTATAAAAAAGTCATCAAGGCTCAGAATGGTGAGAACGGTGGTCAAAAAGACATGCACGGAGCCGATGCCGAAGACATCATCGTCGATGTTCCCGTCGGTACGATCATCTATGAAGAAGCGACGAACCGCGTCCTCTGCGACCTGACGAAACACGGTGAAACCGCCGTCATCGCTCCTGGCGGCCACGGCGGCCGCGGCAATGCCCAGTTCGCCACTTCGCGCAATCAGGCGCCCGAATTTCAGGAAAACGGCAAGCCAGGATTCAGTTTCGATCTCCGGATCGAACTGAAACTGCTCGCCGATGTCGGCCTCGTCGGTTTCCCCTCGGTAGGCAAATCGACGCTCATCAGCGTCGTCTCCGGTTCGAAACCGAAAATCGCGGACTATCCGTTCACGACGCTAGTGCCTAACCTCGGCGTCGTCGATGTCGAAGGCGTCAAGAGCTTCGTCATGGCGGACATGCCGGGAATCATCGCAGGCGCCAGCAAGGGCGTCGGCCTGGGCTTGAAATTCCTTCGCCACATCGAACGGACGCGCGTCATCGTCCACATCGTCGACATGTCGGCGGCGCACGGACGCGATCCCTATGATGATTATCTCGTCATCAACCGGGAACTGGCGGAATACAAATTCAAACTGGCGGCGCGGCCACAGATCGTCGTCGCCAACAAGATGGATCTGCCGCAGGCGGCAGAAAACCTCCGCGTCTTCCGGGAAAAACTCGGCGATGCCGTCGACGTCGTGCCGATCTCGGCAATCACGAAGCAAGGCGTCAAGGAATTGTTGCATAAAATCGTCGTCCTGCTCGAGAAAACGCCGTTCTTCGACGTATATGACGATCTCGACGTCAGCGATGACGCCCTGTACAAACTGGCGACGGATCAACCGGATTTCAGCATCGTCCGCACCTCCGAACACTTATGGGACATCCTCGGACCGCTCGTCGACCGGCTCGTGCCGATGACGAATTTCGCGATCGAGGACTCGATCAAACTGCTGGCCAAACGACTCCGGCACGCCGGTGTCGACGATGAACTCCGCAAAGCCGGGGTCAAAGGCGGCGACACCGTCCGGATCGGCGAGTATGAATTCGAATTCATCGACTGATTGTCCCTTCTGTACCGTCGCGACCGTTTCTTTCGTCCTTGACGGAGAGACGTTCCACCGCTGCCCCGATTGTGGCCTGATCGTCAAAGACCGCGCCGGACATCTTTCCGTTGCGGCCGAACTCGCCCGCTATGACCATCACAGCATGGTTGCGGACACCGGCTACCGGACGATGATGACGACTTTTCTAAGGGACTTCGCATTGCCGTTCGCCACCATCAAGACGGCGATCGATTTCGGTTGCGGGCGGATTCGTCTCATCTCCGATCTGCTGGCAGCGGAAGGATTTCTAACCGCTTGTTACGACCCGTTCTACGAAGCCGATGAAGTTTCGCTTTCGCGGCGCTATGGGCTCATCACGGCGACGGAAGTCGTCGAGCATTTCCGCGATCCCGGGAAATCATGGGCCATCCTCGCCGGTCTGCCGGCATCTGCCGGCATCATCGCAATCATGACCCGGTTCATTCCGGCGGATTTTTCCTCCTGGTGGTATCGGCGCGACCCGACGCATGTTTGTTTTTATACCCGTACGACCATGAATGCCATCGCCCGAAAATACGGGTTGCGGATCCTTTGTGGCGATGAACGCGGCAACGTCACTTTCAAAAAGGATTGACTCAGCGGAGCCGATCCTTTTTCTCTGGAATTTCGTGTTTTTTTGGTAAACGCTTACTTGACACAGTTGTAAACCTCGGATATAATTAGGTTATCGATAAGGTTACAAAATGAAAGAGGTATCTGAATGAAGAAAATCATGGCGCTTTTCGGCTTGTTGTTCCTGGCTTCAGCGGCCACTGCCTGTGGCATCACGACAACGACGGCGACGACGACATCGACGACGGCAATGACCACCGTCACGACGACGGTATCGACGACGGCAACGACCACGACGAGTCCTCTGACAACGACGACCACCGTCACCACCAAACTCGTGCTGGCGATCCCCGCCAACCTCAGGGTGGTAGACAATCTCGTGCAGTTTGACAGCGTGAGCGATGCGACGCGATACAAAGTCCGGGTTCTGGACGGCGAAACGCTGATCGGCGAATACATCGTGGCATCCGGGTTCGATCTGTCCCTATTGGTCGATTTCGGGGCCTATCAGATTCAGGTAAAGGCGATCGGAACCGGCGATTTCACCGATTCCGGCTATTCCGATGCCGTCGCGATCGAACTTGTCGATCCCGACGCCACGAACATTCTGGAGGCCGAATTGTTAAACGACTACACTAAAATCCGTTGGCTCGGGCGCACTTATTATGAAACGCTCACCGGCCGCCGCTATTTCTGGGCGACAGCGAGCGGATTTGATGTTTCCTTCTATGGCACCGAACTGAAAGTGACGTTCTATGCCACAAAGACCGACATCGTTTCCAAACAGCCCTACATCGTCGTTTTGGTAGACGGCGAAGCGGACCCGACCAAAGGCACGACGATCATCCTGAACCAGTTGCAGGCCGAATATACGCTGGTAACCGGCCTGGAAGAAGGCTTCCATAGCGTCAAAGTCGTGAAGCGGAGCGAAGCCCAGGATTCCGACACGGCGGTCCTGCAGGTCTCAACCGACGGCCATTTTACCGCGCCCAACCCGGCCAAAGCACTGAAGATCGAATACATCGGCGCCTCATCGACGGTCGGATACGGCGATCTCGGACCGGCCAGCGCCCCCAAGACGACGTCCAATTCCAACGGATTGCTATGCTTTACCTATCTGACTTCCTACCTGCTCGATGCCGAAACCAGCATCTTCGCCTCCTCCGGCTGGGGTCTTACCCGCGGCTGGAATACCGGCGGTGCCGTATCGGCGACGCAAAACATTCCCGCGGCCTATGAATACTATGCGATCAACGGACAGAACTATATCTATACGGCCGCCGG
>CAZFHR010000119.1:0-4718 GCA_964519115.1 uncultured Candidatus Izemoplasmatales bacterium | reverse complement strand
CTTCTGCGTCCGAACATAGATGGTATCCTCCAAAGCAATATGAAATGATGATAGCACAAAACGGTCATCAATTCAAGTTATATCCTCGATTTGCGGCAATGGTGTAAAGGTGATTGAATTGTCGTTTACCATCGGGTATAATAAATGTCAAACAGTTTGGATGGTGTTGAAATGGATTTCAAACGGCTCAAACGTACGATCCTACCGCTCGCTTTTGTCGCCTTCATGCTCTTCCTTACCTACTGGTGCAATCAGTGGTATGCCGAGGCCCACGGCATCGTCGGCGTCGATTATTCCTTTGTTTTTCTTTCCTTCAACGAGGCCGTGCCGTTCCTTGCCTGGACGATCTGGCCCTATGTGATCGCCTATCCGTTCTGGATCCTGACATTTGTCTATCTCGGTTACCGCAACAAGGCGAACATGTACAAAATCCTGATCTTCATCATCGTCACCTTCACCGTCTGCGGCCTGACCTATTTCTTCTTCCAGTCAGACGTCCAGGCGTGGCGCGAGACGTCCGGCCTCTTCGGCCGCGACGATCTCAATTTCTCCGAGTCGCTGATGATGCTGATCTACAACGCCGCCGGACCGCGCAATGCCAACCCCTCGATGCACTGCCTGATGAGCTGGCTCTGCATCCTCGGCGCCCGGCTTGACAAAACGATGCCCAAACCGGCCAAGATCACGATCTGGATCATCGGCATCGCGATCTGCCTCTCGACCCAGACGCTCAAGCAGCACTACATCATCGACCTCATCACCGGCGTCGCCCTTGCCGAAGCCGCCTATTGGATTTTCCGCAATTCCCGCCGGGCTGGCCAACTGGAGCATTTCTTCACCGGCATCAATCAAAAACTGCATCTCGAATGATATCCCGCAATACAAAAGGCGCGATCCCGAAGGACCGCGCCTTTTTCATGCCGTGAATCCAATCGTCATTCAGCGTTCGGATTGACGTTGGAGAAATACAGATCGGTGACGACGATCGTGCCGGCAGCCGGCTCAACGCCGCCTTCGGGGAACAGCAGGACCATCAGGATGGCATTGAGCTGCGCTTCGGTCAGGGTCGAAAGATCCATCACGAACGTATCGGCTCCACCGGTGAACGTGCACCAGAGTTCCTTGCCGACACCCACGCCTTCCACTTTGAGCAGGACCTGTTCGGTCGCCGTTCCGGTGACCTTGAGGACGAGGAAGTGGAAGTCGGAGAGCGGTCCGGACACGTAGGACCGGATCGTCGACCAGGCACCGCCGGTACGGTCATAAACGACCGTCATGGCGCCGGAGACGCCATCATAGGTGATGGCATAGCCTTCGAGGTTTTCATCGATGAAGTTAGGCAGGACGTTGAAATCGACAACCGGATCGGCGGTCGTGTAGACGAGGACCGGCCGACTCCATTTGAAGGAGTTGACGACGTACGTGCCGCTGAAGGCTTCATCCGTATGGGCGCCCGGGAAGGCGTAGACGTACTCGAGGGTTTCGAGGGTCGCGGCCGGAATGCCGGAAACGTCCCAGACGACGATCTGTTCTTCGCCGGTGCAGGTCACCCATTTTTCATAGGACGGATTGATTTTGAAGAGGATCTGCGTACCGACGGGGCCGGTCAGCGTGATCGTGATCTTGTCAAACACCGAGAAATCGCCGTTGACCGGCAACTTGATCGTCGACCATTGGTTGCCTGCCGGTTTCGCGGCGACGACGGTCATGATCGAGCCTTCATAGCTGATCGTATAGAGGCCGGCACCGGAATTGGTTTCCCAGTACATGTTCGTGTCGATGTCGTTGCCCGCGCCGTTGAAATCATTGAGCAGCGGCGCCGGAGCGGTGTTGGAGAAATAGCATGTGTAGATCGTGAACTGTCCCGAAGCGGCGCCGACACCCGGTTCGCCGAAGAACAGGACCATTGTGAGGGCGTTCAGCTGCGCATCGGTCATCGTCGAGATGTCGAGCACGACGATCTGATCGGCGCCGGTCAGGTTGATCCAGGTGTCTTTCCCGCCGAGCGGGCCTTCGACCTTCATGATCAGCTGCTTGCCAGCGGTGCCTTTGACGATGGCGACGAGATAGTTGAAGTCGCTGAAGTTGCCGGTGACGTATTGCCGGATCGTCGTCCATTCGCCACCCGTGCGGTTATAATCGACGATTGCTTCGTTGGCATCGCCATACGAGATGGTATAGCCTTCGATATAGACGTCTTCCCAGCCGGCGTTGACGTCGAAATCGACGACCGGATCGGCGGTCGTGTAGACGAGGACCGGCCGACTCCATTTGAAGGAGTTGACGACGTACGTGCCGCTGAAGGCTTCATCCGTATGGGCGCCCGGGAAGGCGTAGACGTACTCGAGGGTTTCGAGGGTCGCGGCCGGAATGCCGGAAACGTCCCAGACGACGATCTGTTCTTCGCCGGTGCAGGTCACCCATTTTTCATAGGACGGATTGATTTTGAAGAGGATCTGCGTACCGACGGGGCCGGTCAGCGTGATCGTGATCTTGTCAAACACCGAGAAATCGCCGTTGACCGGCAACTTGATCGTCGACCATTGGTTGCCTGCCGGTTTCGCGGCGACGACGGTCATGATCGAGCCTTCATAGCTGATCGTATAGAGGCCGGCACCGGAATTGGTTTCCCAGTACATGTTCGTGTCGATGTCGTTGCCCGCGCCGTTGAAATCATTGAGCAGCGGCGCCGGAGCGGTGTTGGAGAAATAGCATGTGTAGATCGTGAACTGTCCCGAAGCGGCGCCGACACCCGGTTCGCCGAAGAACAGGACCATTGTGAGGGCGTTCAGCTGCGCATCGGTCATCGTCGAGATGTCGAGCACGACGATCTGATCGGCGCCGGTCAGGTTGATCCAGGTGTCTTTCCCGCCGAGCGGGCCTTCGACCTTCATGATCAGCTGCTTGCCAGCGGTGCCTTTGACGATGGCGACGAGATAGTTGAAGTCGCTGAAGTTGCCGGTGACGTATTGCCGGATCGTCGTCCATTCGCCGGCGGTGCGGTCATAATCGACGATCGCTTCGCTGGAATCGCCATACGAGATGGTATAGCCTTCGAGATAGACATCGTCCCAACCAGCGTTGACATTGAAGTCAACGACCGGATCGGCGGTGACGTAGGCATCGATCGCGCGATACCATTTGAACGAGGAAATGGTGTAGTTTGCGGTCAGCGCTTCCGTATTGCCAGCACCCGGGAAGGCGTAAATCCAGGTCAGATTCTCAAGGACGTTAGCCGGAATTCCCGTGATGTTCCACGTGACGGTCTGCGCTTCGCCAGTACAGGTCACCCATTTTTCATAAGACGGATCGATTTTGAAGAGAATCTGGGTTCCTGCTGGTCCGGTGACTTCGATGACGATCGTCGCGAAAACGGAGAAATCGCCGTTCATCGGCAGCTTGATCGTCGACCAGGCGTGTTCGGTGGTCTTGTCCGCGGCGACGGTCATCACGGAGCCTTCATAGCTGATCGTAAAGACGGTGCCGGCGGTGTTGGATTGCCAGTAGAGATTGGTTTCGATGCCGTGGCCCTTGCCATCAAAGGCGTTTTCAAAGACGACGGTCGCCGGCGCCGTGTTCGAGAAGTAAAGATCGAACACCTTGAACGAGCCGGAAGCTTCCGCAACCCCGCCTTCGGGGAAGATCAGGACCATGGTGAGATTGTTGAGAAGTCCGGCGTCTAAGGCGGTGAGGTCAAAGACGACGGTCTGTTCGGTGCCGTCGAGCGTAATCCACTTTTCGGACTGACCGACGGTGCCTTCGATCTTGAGCAGAATCTGCTTGCCTTCCGTGCCCTGAACGACGAGGACGAGATAGTCGAAGTCGGCGAACGGTCCGGAAATCTGACTGCGGATGTTCGACCAGCCAAGGCCGGCGGCCGCGAGACGCGCGTATTCGACGTTCGTGTAGTCCGCTTCATAGGCGATGGTCGCCATCGCGCCCGAATCGTCGAACCAACCGCTGTTGACGTCAAAATCGACGACGGGATCGGCGGTCTCATAGACGAGGCGCTGATAGTTGAAGACGGAGGATGTAATGACG
This sequence comes from uncultured Candidatus Izemoplasmatales bacterium, assembly GCA_964519115.1. Lineage (GTDB taxonomy): Bacteria > Bacillota_I > Bacilli_A > Izemoplasmatales > Hujiaoplasmataceae > UBA12489. The sequence continues at coordinate 677 of CAZFHR010000119.1, read as the reverse complement.
AGTTCACCGGACACGGCCGTCGAATTGCCGGCAGCCGGGAACATGTAGACCCATTCCAATGCGGCGAGGACTTCATCTGGAATCGCTGTAAGGTCATATACGATGATCTGGACTTCGCCGGTCATGTCGACCCATTTTTCATAAGACGGATCGATCTTGATCAGCAGCTGTGTTCCCGCAACACCCTGGACGGTGAACGTGATGTGATCGAACTTCGAGAAGTCGCCCGTAAGCGGCAGCTTGATGGTCGTCCAGGCATCGCCCGTGGTCTTGTCGTAGGAAACGGTGGCGACGGTGCCATCATAGACTACGTCGTAGATGAGGCCGGAGTTGGACTGCCAGGCGAGGTTGGCGGCGAAGGACGTGCCCTTACCGTCGAAATCGTTGCTTACCGGAACGATGATTTCCCCGACGAACGTTGTCGAGAAGTAGGCATCGACGACTTCGAACGATCCCGTGCCCGCGGCGGATCCGCCGGCGGCGAAGACAAGAATCTTCGAAAGGCCGTCGAGTTGTTCATCGGTCCAGCCGGTGAGGTCGATGCAGTACGTCGTTTCGACGCCTGCGGCGGCTACTTTGGTGAGTTCTGTCTGGACCAAAGCGTTCAGTTCCGCCTTGAATATCAGGGAGACATCGGCGGCGGCGATGACCGTCAGCACGACATAGTCGAAATCGGA
>CAZFHR010000118.1:0-4734 GCA_964519115.1 uncultured Candidatus Izemoplasmatales bacterium | reverse complement strand
TTTCCGTCTTTTCCTTGGCCTTCAGTTCATTGTACTGGATCTGCTTGCGCGAGCCGATGAACTTATCGCGGCCGCGTTCGTTGCGGATCTCGATGATCTTGACCGTTTCCGTCTTACCGACGAGTCCGGTCTTGATTTCAGCAAGTCCTTCCGAGCCGACGTTCTTGAGCTCGACGAGGGAATCGGGAACGAAGATCTCGATGCCGAAATAGTTGGCAAGCAACCCGCCCTTGACGCTTTCGCGGATCTTCACCGGGACTTCGGCTTCGACGGTCAGTTCGGACTTGTGGGCTTCGCGCTGCGCGACCTTTTCCTGGTTCTGGCTCTTCTTTTCGACGTCCAGACGCGACAGCAGCAATACGTTCGTGTCGTCCCCGAAGCTGATTTTCGTTACTTTGACTTCGATTTCGTCGCCGACCTTGACGATTTCATTGCAGTCTTTGACCGGTTTGGAAGTCAAATGATCTCTATAAATCGTCCCTTCGAACGCGAAACCGACGTCCACCAGGACCGTATTAGCCTCCACCTTTAATACTGTTCCGACGACGACGTCGCCGACTTTCAAATCAAGATTGCTTTCCATTTTGATTCTCTCCTTTTTCACGCGAAGTGATTTTCGTGAACATATTGTAAATGGTTTCGGCGACGGCTTCGATGTCAAGGTGCGACGTATCGAGATAGACGGCGTCCTCCGCCTGTTTCAACGGGTTGTAACTGCGCGACGAATCGATCCGGTCGCGGCGTTCGATATCTTTCAGAATCTTTCCATAATCGGATTCGATCCCGTTCAAGAGGTTTTCCTCATGGCGCCGGCGTGCCCGTACTTCCATGGTGGCCGTCATGAATATCTTCAGATCTGCGACGGGCAGGACGACGGTGCCGATGTCGCGGCCGTCCATGACGACGTCCGCCGTTTCGGCGATCCGCTGCTGGAGGGCGACGAGCTGGTTGCGCACCGGAATGTGGCTGGCAACGACGGAAACATTGTTGGAAACGACATGCGTCCGGATTTTCTGACCAACGTCTTCGCCGTCCATGAAAAGGACGTCGTCGTGAAATACCATCGCCGTCGTCGCCAGAAACCCGAAGGCTTCCGGATCGGTGATGTCGATTTTCAGCTTGAGGGCCTTGTAGGAGGTCGCGCGGTACATGGCGCCGGTATCGATATAAACGTATCCGAGGCGTTTCGCGACCAGTTTGGCGACGGACGATTTTCCGGCTCCCGCCGGGCCGTCGATCGCAAGCGCGTGTCGTTTCATGATATCGCTCCTCAACATTTCAATATTATATCATATTTTATCTTATTTCCAGCACAAAATGCAAAAATCATGCATCGGTTTTCCCGAACCGGCTTAAATTCCAAAGATGCTTGATTTCGTGCGGTTTAAGGCGCCGCCAACCGCCTGGTTTGAGGCCTTCGGTGGTGACGGTTCCGAACCGTTCCCGACGCAGTTTGAGGACCGGATGACCGACGGCTTCGAACACGCGTTTGATCTGATGGTACTTTCCTTCCGTCACGATCATCGTGAGATGGGTGGACGTCTTGTCTTCATCGTACCGGACATCAAAGATCTTCGCCGGTTTGGTCTTGAATTCACCGAGATCGATGCCGCGGCAGATTTTCGTCGAGGTCTCCTTGCGGATGAGGCCGGCGACTTTGACGCGGTATTCCTTTTCCACGTGAAAACGCGGATGGATGAGGGCGTTGTTGAAGTCGCCATCATTCGTCAGAAGCAAAACCCCGGTCGTGTCGAAGTCGAGACGGCCGATCGGAAAGATCCGTTCTTTCGCGTGGATCAGGTCGACGACCGTTTTCCGGCCTTTGTCGTCATCGGTGGTCGAGACGACGCCGGAAGGTTTGTTGAGGACGAAATAGACCTTTTCTTCACGCGAAAGGGAATTGCCATCCACGGCGACGACGTCGGTTTCGGCGACCTGAGTTCCCAGCGAAGAAACAATTTCGCCGTTGACGCTGACCCTTCCCTGGGTAATCATGAGTTCCGCGGCGCGGCGCGATGCGGCGCCGGCGGCGGCGATGACTTTTTGCAATCTTTCCATTTCCGGCACCTCTCTTGTTGTTGAATTTCCATGAAAAACGAGGATAGACTGGTTCTACCCTCGCATGCGGTTCACTCTGTAGCGGGTCGTTCCCCGTCGTAATCGGGTTTGACCTGGACGGTGAGAAGGACGGATTTGATCCGGCGTTGCTTGACCTTCAGGACCTCGAAGGAAAGCATTTCCAGATCTTCGCTCACGAGTTCGGACAGTTCGTTGTAGGACTGGTTGACGGTCAGTTCATAATGGATTTTTTCGCCGACTTCGGGAATGTCCTGAAATTTCTCGAACAGCCAGCCGCCGACGGAAGTCGCTTCGCTTTGCGGGGCATCGCCGAGATCGAGGTCATCGAAGAGGCGTTTGAGATCGAAATCCGCGTCGACGACATAGACGTTCGGAGCGCGTTTGACGATGCTTTTTTCGACATCGTCGTGTTCGTCGTAGATTTCGCCGACGAGTTCTTCAAGGGCGTCTTCCATCGTGACGATGCCGTCCACGCCGCCGTATTCGTCGACGACGACGGCAAGATGGTTGTTTTCTTCCTGGAGCAGTTCGATGAGGGCGTCGACCTTCGTCGTCGCCGGAATGAACAAAGGCTTGCGCAGAAGTTTCTTGACGTTGAAGTTCCGGCCCTTGATCAGTTTGGTGAAGAAATCGCGCTCATAAAGGACGCCGACGATGTTGTCGGAGTTGCCGTCATAGACCGGCATCCGGGAGAATTTGTGCTTGAAGAACATCTCCGTGATTTCATCGAGCGATTTTTCGATGTCGATCGCGACCATGTCGACACGGGGAGTCATGATCTCTTCGACGGTGATGTCGGAAAGGTCGAGCACGCGTTGCAGCATGTCGGCTTCTTCCTCGTCGATCGAACCCTCTTCCTCCATCGTATCGATGATCGTTTCGAGTTCGTCTTCGGTCACGGTCGGCTTCGGATCCGACTCAAGTCTTTGGATGACCCGACGATTGAGCTTACGGAATAAAAACGTGATCGGCGTCAGCACGCGGATCAGAAAATAGAGAAATCCGCTGATCCGAAGACAGATCCGTTCCGGATTCTGTTTGGCCACACTTTTCGGCAGGATTTCCCCGAATATCAGGATGACGGTCGTCATGACGATGGTATTGACGATCGAAACGACCGTTCCGAACGTATCGGGATCGAGGATGCCAGTGAACACGCCGTTGAAAAAGAGAACAGCGACCGTCGTCAGCGCGATGTTCGCCAGATTATTGCCGACGAGCAGGGTCGTGAGGGTCCGGTCGAAGTTTTCCGTAATCCAAAAGGCTTTTTTGGAACCGTGGACGTTTTGGTCGATAAGCGTTCTCAGCCGGACTTTCCCGACTGCAGAAAATGCCATTTCCGACATCGAAAAGAAGGCCGATGCCACCAGAAGCGCCAACATCAAAACCAGCAAGAGGGGTTGGAATCCTGCTAGAAAGATGGGACGCATGTGCACTATGTCCAAAAAAAATCAGCTCCTTGTGTTACGATTGCTTGGCGCGGCTGTCGTACTTGCCCGTCATGGTGGAAACGAGGATCTTCTCGCCCTGTTCGATGAACAAGGGTACGTTGAGTTTAAGGCCGGTGTTGGTGAGGGCTTCCTTCTGGGCGTTGGATGCCGTGTTGCCGCGGGCGGCGCCGGCGGTTTCGACGATTTCCAGAACGACCTTGTCGGGAAGTTCGACGCCGAGGACTTCGTCTTCGAACATCATGATCTGGATATTGACGCCTTCGGTCAGATACAGCAGTTCGTTTGCGATCCGGTCCCGGTGCAGTTCGATCTGTTCGTAGGTATCGTTATTCATGAAAACATGCATGTCGCCTGATGCGTACAAATACTGCATCTGCGTTTTCGTGACATTCGCGGTATCGAGGTTGACGCCGCCGTTGAACGTCTTGTTGATGACGGTCCCGGAGCGGAGATTGCGGAGTTTCGTCTGCATCATCGCACCCGATTTTGCCGTTTTCAGATGCTGGAATTCCAGTACTACGTAAATATTACCCTCGAACAGGATCGTCATCCCGTTGCGAAGTTCGTTGGTATTGATCATGTCATTTCCTCCCAAGTCTCGTTGCCAGTTACTTCCGATCTTTTTTACATAAGTATTATAATACAAAAATCATTTATTGACAACAGAAATCTCCGGCACTATAATATTATGTAGTTTCATGATGGGATGTGATTTCATGTTTGCTGCCAATGTTCTCGACTGGATTCTCCCAATCGGCCTCGGCTTGCTCGCCGGTGTTTTGATCGCGACCCGGAAACATCACGATTATGCGAAAATCACAACGCTTTCGGCCGAAGAGTTCCGCCAAAATATGCGCAAAGGTCAATTGATCGACCTCCGCCCCGAAAAAGCCCACGCCGTGCGCCGGATCAACGGCTCCCGCAATTTTCCGAAGACGTCGCTTTTCGCCAATCTCCACAAAATCCGCCGCGACCTGCCGGTCTTTCTCTATGATGAAAAACCGGGCGCTACCGAACGCAACGTCGCCCGCAAGCTGATCCGCAAGGGCTACAAGCCGGTTTATGTTCTTCAAGACGGCTTTGCGGCCTGGCCTTACAGCGTCAAGGAAGAATAACGTCGATCAGCAAATGAAAAGGATGCAAACCGCATCCTTTTTTTGTTATTCTCTTTTCTGCGAAGACCCTAACCGCTTTTCGAGAAAAC
>CAZFHR010000117.1:0-4756 GCA_964519115.1 uncultured Candidatus Izemoplasmatales bacterium | reverse complement strand
TCCAGTTTCATAACTTTCGTTATTTGCACTGTCTACTTAATGGGGATCATATCAATTTGTCCGGAGCTTTCTTCTTTGCGGCGAAAATCCGGTCCGCCGTGATATAATGAATATCGAAGGGGTGATGCGGATGAACGCCGAACTGGCCGCCAAACTGGCCACGCTTCCCGAACAGCCGGGCAGCTATCAAATGCGCGATCTTTCCGGCCGCATCATCTACGTCGGCAAGGCGAAGAATCTGAAAAACCGGGTCAAGACGTATTTCGTCGGCTCGCACGATGCCAAGACGACGCGGCTCGTCGCCGCCATCGCCGACCTCACGTACATCGTCACCAGGACCGAACTCGAAGCGTTCCTGCTCGAACTTTCGCTCATCAAGGAACACCGGCCGAAGTACAACATCATGCTGATGGACGACCGGACCTATCCGTACATCGAAATCACGAACGAGACCCACCCGCGCGCCGTCATCACGCGCCGCATCGACAAGAAGCATAAACGCGTCTTCGGCCCTTATCCGGATTCCGGATCAGCGCGCGAGACGCTGATGCTGATCCATCGCATCTTTCCGCTCCGGAAATGCGACACCCTGCCGAAGAAAGTCTGCCTGTACTATCACATGGGCCAGTGCCTCGGGCCCTGCGTATATCCCGTGACGAAGGACCAAAACGATGAAATCGTCGCCGGCATCACCCAGTTTCTGAGCGGCAACGACCAGGAACTGCTGCGGGATCTGAAAGCGAAGATGAACTTCCATGCCGAAGAAATGGCATACGAAAAAGCCAAGGAGTGCAAGGATCTGATCGCCGCCGTGGAAAAAACGACCGAACGGCAGCGGGTCATGTTCGCCGATCTTTTCGACCGTGACGCCATCGGCTTCGCCGCCGACGAATCGCATTTCGCCGTCACGATCGTCTTCATGCGCAAAGGGCGCATCGTCATGACCGACAACGACATCGCCGATTACTTCCAGACACCGGAAGAAGCATTTCTTGATTTTGTGGCCCGCTTCTATGCCAAGCACCCGGTGCCTTCGGAAGTCCTCCTGCCGAAAGGCACGGATCTTGCGTTCCTCGAACCGGCACTGGGCAAGGCCGCGAAGATTCCCGCCCGCGGCAACAAGGCGAAACTGACGCAGATGGCGGCTGAAAATGCGAAGATCCATCTGGAAAACAATCTTGACGCCCATCTGAAGAAATGGGCGAAGACCGTCGGCGCCGCCGCCCTGCTCGGTGAGATTCTGGCCATGCCGGCGCCGAAGCGGATCGAATGTTTCGACAACTCGCACACGCTGGGCACCAATCCGGTTTCGGCGATGGTCGTCTTCACCGACGGCACGCCGGACAAGAAGGCTTACCGCAAGTATCAGATCAAGTCGGCCGCGAAGGGTGACGATCCCGGAGCGATGCGGGAAATCGTCTATCGTCGCTATCAGAAGATGCTGATGACGGACGCCGTCGATAAACCGGACCTGATCATCATGGACGGCGGCCTCAGTCAGGTCCGCGCCTGCAAGGAAACCCTTGCCTCGTTGTTCGTCGACATTCCCGTCATCGGCCTGAAGAAGGATTCCTTCCACAAGACCGACGCGATCATCGACCTGGAAGAAAACGACATTTCGATCGACCGCCATTCGCCCCTGTATGTCTTCCTGACGAAGATCCAGGACGAAGCGCATCGCTTTGCGATCACCTACCACCACGAGAAGCAATCGAAGCAGATCTATGCCTCCATTCTCGACGTCATTCCCAAGATCGGAAAGCGGTCCAAGGAAAAACTGCTCGAAAAATACCGGACGATCGAAAACATCCGGATGGCTCCGGAGGAGGAACTGCACGCCCTCGGCATCACCAAGGAAGCGATCGCTAACATAAAAATCGCGCTTGCCCGTCACAATTGAGGGGTCGGCGCTTTTTTTTGCATCCATCGGCGTCATTTCGTGATAAAATGGTGACAGGTGATTTTTTAATGTCCAGAATTGTGTTCGGCCGTTTACACGCCGTGTATGAAGATGTCCGCGTCGTTTCGCTTAAAAGCGCACATCGCATCGAATTCTTTTATATGGGAAAAGGCATGTTCTCATCGTTCATGCAATATTTCCGCGAAGGCGTCTTCGTCTTCATGACCGTCTCCGACCATCCGAAGAAGATGCGCGGCGTTTTTTCGTCCCTCGTCGAAAAGATGGACAAGATCATGATGCCTCACGGTGCCGATCCGAAAATCTTTTTTGACGCCAACGTCATTAAAAGCGGGATCCGCAGTCTCGTCAATGCCAAAAAGCCGAAACTTTTCGTCGATTTCGAAATGTCGATGCCACCCTTCAAGTACAACCCCGATTTCCTATCGGAACTGATCCAGTGCGGCATGCTCTTGTGCGACGATGCCGGCAACGTCGTCGAACAGCACACGATGTTCATCAAGCCGATGATGTTCCCGGAAATCACCGACCGCACCCGCAAGTTTCTGAAGATTACGCAATCGACGATCGAAACGGGTATCGAATATCCCGATTTCCATAATCTGCTCGACCGGGTCGTCACCCAATACCGGCCGATGGTCCTCGTCTGGGGTCAGAACGACATCATCGAACTGCGCAAGGCAGCGCTCTATCATCGTCTGCCCGACATCACCAAGAAAGCCCAGTTCGTCGATCTCCTGAAACTTCATAAGAACTATTTCGGCCTCAAGAACGACGTCGGCTTGTTCAATGCCTATAAGCAGTATGTCGACATCGATCCGGAAAAGCAGGCGCACGACGCCCTCGAAGACGCGACGATCACGAAGATCGTGTTCGACGGATTCAAGAAGGTATGCAACGGCGATTCGGACATCCTCTTCACGAATCCGGTTCCGCCGCCGGTCAAAACGGAAACACCGGCTCCCGCAGCAGTGGAAGCGCCCGGACCCAACCAGCCGGCGGAGGCGAAGGCATGAAGACGAAAAACGGAAAACTGCCGCTGATTTCGCAGATCGGCTATGGCATCGGTGATTCGAGCTTCACATTCGGAACCGCTGTCACCGGATTCTATCTGCTCATTTTCCTTACGAACGTCGTCGGTCTCCGCGGCTGGATGGCTTCGGGCATCATCTTCATCGGCTTCGTCTGGGATGCGGTGACCGATCCGATCGTCGGGCATCTGTCCGATGGCATCCGCTCCAAATTCGGCCGCCGGCGGACCCTGATGCTGGCTTCGGTGATCCCCCTCGCCCTCTCGTTTTTCGCCGTCTTCGGAGTTTCGGCGCTGATCGCCAACCTATCTCCCGACTGGCTTGGCATCGGCGAGACTGGCATCATGTTTCTCAAAGCATTCCTCGTCCTGATCATCTATCTGTTCTATTACCTGATGTATACCCTGGCCTACATGCCCTACATCGCGCTGATCAACGACATGACGAAAGACTACAAGCAGCGCACCCGGCTGACCGGTTTCCGGATGGTCTTCACGATCATCGCGACGATCGTCGCGGTCGCGGTGCCCGATCTCATCATCGGCGACGTGTCGATCACCCATTCCGGGGAAAAATTCATTCTGATTTCTGCCATCTTTGGCGTGCTGATGGTCGTCATCCTGCTGTTCTGCATCTTTTCGACGTTTGAACTGCCGACCGAACAGAAGCCGGAAAGGACGAAATTCCGCTTCCGGAAATATTTCGCTGACTGTTGGAAGAACAAGCCTTTCCGCCAATCGGCGTTCGCCTTCATGTTTTCGCTCGCCGCGATCTTCGTCGTCCAGGACATCATCCAGTATTACGTCAACTACTGGCTCCGTTCGCCGGAACTGTTCCTGCCACTGGCGGGATCGGTGCTCGTTATCGGCTTTCTTTCCGTCCCGCTCTGGGTGTTCGTCAGCAACAAAATCGGCAAGCGTAACGGTCTGTTCGTCGGCGCCGCCTGCTGGGTCGTTTCCTTGTTCATGTTGGCCTTTCTACCGCAACAGGGTTATGCCGGCATCGCTCTGGATTTTCAAAATGAACTCTACGTCGTTCCGCTCAGCATGGGCGAAGCCATCGCCGCCTTCCCCCTGTGGGGTTGGCTGGCGGTCCTGATCCTCGGGTTTGGCATGGGCAACATCCATCTGACCGCCTATGGCATGTATCCCGATGCGATCAGCCTCATCGCCAAGGAACATCCCGAACTAGAAGGCAGCCATTTCGGCGCCGTTTCCTTCCTGCAGAAAGTCGGCATCGGCTTCGCCACGCTCGTCATCGGTCCGATCCTTGATCTGACGGGTTATGTCGCCGGACCCGGTTCCACCTGGCAGGCCGCGCTTGCGGACGCCGGTTTTTCGATCCAGACGACCTGGCTGTACATCCAGCCGGGCACATCGGCTCCAGAAGCCATCAAATGGCTCTTCGTCGCCCTCCCCGTCCTCTTGATCCTGATGGCCGCCCTGTCGGTCAAAAACTACAGAATCGACGCCCTTCTGAATCAGTGATCTTCGAATCGTTTATCCAAACCCATGATTCATCAATGGAGGAACAACCGATTATGACGGAAATAAAAAGCATGTTCGACGAACCGGAATCCAACGAAGACGACCGCCAAATTCTGACTCAAACGGCGATGGAAACCGTCAAGCCGATCCGCCGGCTGCTATTGTATTATGTTCTTGCGACGATCGTCCTCGCCATGTTCGCTATCACGGGTGTCATCCTGGATGCCGTGATCGAGAGGCTTTTATGGCTTCGGCTGGGCATCATCTTTCTGACCTTGTCCGTAAACCTTCTGTTCGTCTTTCTGTTTCGGAGGGCCGCC
>CAZFHR010000116.1:0-4803 GCA_964519115.1 uncultured Candidatus Izemoplasmatales bacterium | reverse complement strand
ATAATCAGGGATATGCATGGCTTTGAGTGGTGTCTAGGGGGGAGGCGTAACTTCCCGCTTTTGACTCCTATCACGCAAGATTTATGTGAATATATAATAAAGGGTCACAAAATCCTCCGGAATAGTTGCCGGATGATTTTGTGACCTTAAACTTTTATATTTTAGTAAAAAGAAAAGATGATCATTCGTTCTTAATGGCCAAATCTAAAAGCTTCTGCCGATCATCGAACAAATAAACATCTTAACATACAGATGGTGAAGCCAGAGGGGCTTGAACCCCCGACCCCCTGCACGTCAGGCAGGTGCTCTCCCACTGAGCTATGGCTCCACTCGCATTATTATTATACTATAAAAAAGGCAATTATCAAGCAAAAAAAATCGACAACTTCATAAAAGTTCTTTTCGCGCCCGATTGCGCGCATATAGGGATGCTATTACAGAAGATAGATGCCTTAATATTGATCTGAATTCCAATGCTTTTTCAACCGTCGATACAGGATTCCAAGGAAGATTCCGATTGCCGTGAACACGATTCCAGTCAACAGATAATACCACCAGGGTGCATTCCAACCGATGAGCGGTATAGCCGGGATCGCATTCAAACCGCAAGCATTGACAATGTGAAACATCCCCGTAAAGAGGAAGGTCGAAGCCGCCAGTAGCAACATTCCCTTTCCAAGCATCCGCGAGACGATCATACAACCGCCTCAGAGCGTCCGGGCAAGCGTGAAAAGATAATCGCTCAGGCGATTGAGATACTTGAGCGCCTGGTACAGATCATTCCGGCCACCCTCGCGGATGAAGCGGACGATCGTCCGTTCGGCGCGCCGGGCTACGGCCCGGGCGAAGTCATAGGCGGCCCCGATTTCCGAAGTTTCGCTTCCCGGCAGATAGAACTTCGCGGGGAACGGATGGACGGCGAGCCGCGCCGATCCTTCTTCTTCGAGCATCGATACGTATTCTTCGCTGACGGGGCGAAGCGATTTATAGCGTTCCCGGTCGGTATCAGGATTGGTGGCGACGAGCGAAGCAATCGCCTGAAGGACCGTCTGGATCGTCTTGACGGTTTCCAGTGGCGCCTTGTGCCAGGCCAGACCCAGAACGGCCGACAGTTCATCAAGATCACCCAGCGCTTCAAACAGCAGCGAATCCTTGGGCAGGACCTCGTTGGAGTAGTTGGCGGACACACCGGTGTCACCGCGCTTGGTGCTGATGCGTTTCATGTCGTCGATTTTCATGATAAACCTCCGATCGCCACAGACACATGGCCTCACGCTATTATCGTATCACATTGTAAAGAACATATAAATACTTTTCTTGATTTTTGCTTTGCCATTGTCCGAAAAAACAGGCGAAAAACGATTCTGAATCCATTTCGAAACCATGTCTCGTGTTAGAGATATTTATTTGGATATCTTTCGATCTTTTTCGACGGTTGTCAATCCTTACTATCACTCGCGGGAGCGGTCGCGCGCCTGCATTGCAGTATTACTGATCTCTTTTTTTCCTTCAACCAGAGAATCCAGCCTCATTTCTGCGAAACAAGCGGCTTTTTTTCTGCGGACGTGATACAATCTTCATGGAGTGTGGTCGCGTGTGATAGACAAGAACCAGCATCTTGTGGAATGGATCCGCAACAAGGCAGAGCATGAATTCCGGGACGACGTCGCCCTCGTTTTGCTTTATGGTTCCTACGTCAACAATACCACGCATCGCCTTTCTGATGTCGACTGCTACTTCATTCCGAAAAACGATAAGGGCTACGGCTTCGCCCGCACCTTCATCATGGGAGACGTCGGCTACGACATTTTCCCGATGAGCTGGGAACGCGTCGAAGGCCTCGCTGAAGTCAAAGAATTTCTGTTGCCGCTCCTCGGCAATTCGATCATCCTCCATGCCGATTCGATCGAGGACGAAACCCGCTTCATGCGCCTCCGCGACCGGCTCCGCAATCATCTGTCCGATGCCGGGTTCATGCATGGCAAGGCCGTCGAAAATTTCCGCAAGGCCGAGATTTCGCTTTCACGCGCTGGTGGAAATGATCTCGCCGTCGTCCGGAAACAGGCGGGCCTCATGCTGTTTGGCCTCCATGACGCGATCGCGTTCGCCAACCAGACCTATTTCACCCGCGGCCTCAAGAAACAATTTGAAGACCTGAAGAAGTTCAAACGGATCCCCAAAGACTATTTCCCGCTGTACCTTTCGCTCGTCGGTGAAACCGATCCCGACCGGATCCGGTCGAAAGCGAGCGAACTGCTCGCTGCCGTCGCCGCCTTTCTTGACATCCGGGAATACCCACATTTGCCCGCTTTGAAGCCGGCGCCGGCGACCGGCATTCCCGACTATGCCGAACTGGCCGGATTTTATGAAGAAGCCGTCTCGACCTTCAACAAGATCTATGTCAACTGCGATGAAGGCGAGCATCTCATGGCGTTCGTCAACGCCGTCTGTCTGCAACACATCCTCGATGACGACATTCCACCGATGACAGGCCTCGAGCCTTCCCGGTTACTCGCCGCCTATGATAAAAGCGATTTATCGAAACTGAAGCGACAGACCAAAGAATATGAGACGAAATTCGTCCGCTTCATCGAAGCCGGCGGCGGCGTCATTACCCGCTATGACGATTTTGACGCCTTTCTCGCAGCGAATCCATGATCTTAAGACAACAAAACCGGCTTTCTGCCCTAAAGGGATAGAAAGCCGGTTTTTTTCATGGTCAAAGTTATGACATTTCCGTATTTTGGCTCATTCCGCCGCAGCGACGAGGATGTAGCTGAGAGGCAGGCCGTGGCCAGTCAGTTCGGGGAGACTTTCCGTCACGTCAAGATCCGATTCCTGGAAATAGACGATCTTCATCCTGTTTCTGATGAGCGCCATGAACAGGTCGGACAAAGGATGGACGAAACTCGTAAATGGCTTGGACTCGTAGGTCGCGCCGACCATGTAGGTCATGCCATCATGATCGACGAAGGGCTCTTTCTTGAAATAAGACCAGCCGGGCAGGCCCGGATGATCCGGATCGTAACAGGCATCTCCCGGTTCGGGCAGCATGTTCGCAAACGGATGGATTTCCTGGATCAGGAGGACGGCGCCTGGTTTCATGCAGCGCCGGACGACGCGGAAATATTCCTCCAGGCTGGCAAACCAGCAAAGCGCCCCGATCGTCACGAGAACGGCATCGAACCGGTTGTCATAGTCATGGTTCAGGGCGAGAATGTCAGTGGCGACGAACTTGCAGGGAATAACAGATTCGGCAGCATGCCGGTTCGCCTGCGCGACCATGTTTTCGGCGATGTCAAAGCCGATGCCCGCCTTCGCCTGACAGTTCTTCACGACGGATAGGAGTTCGCGGCCGTTATTGCTACAGAACTGGCCGATGGTTTTCCCTTTCAGATCATACGCATGAATGACCGCGGTGAACGCCGGTGTCAGGAACGGATCGGTTTCTTGTTCGAGCCTAGCGACATCCTGATCGCCGAACGTTTTGGCTCTGACGAATGCTTCTTCCCACGCCGCCTTGTTTCCCTTGACATAATCCATGATCATCACTTCCTTCTCTCTCCGATTGTATCATGCCATAGTAAAAAAAAACATACCTTTTGAAGGTATGGCTTTTCCTGTGGAGCAAGCGAGGGGAATCGAACCCCCATATTCTGCTTGGGAAGCAGACATACTAACCGTTGTATTACACCTGCAAGGAATCCGGTTTCCAAAAAAAGGGGAAAATCGGATATATGTTCAATCCGCAGATGCGGAAGGAATCCTGAAATGGTCGGAATGACAGGATTTGAACCTGCGACCCCTTGGCCCCCAGCCAAGTGCTCTACCAAGCTAAGCTACATCCCGAGCGCACCTATATTATACGAAATCGCGGTGAAAAAATCAAAATGTTTTGTTCACAATCGTCCGTCGTCGGCCTTTCCGTCCCTGTGGACTCCGATTGCCCGGTCCGACGACCGCGCAATTCCGCCTTCAGGCGCGGAAAACGAAAGCGTCCCGCAGTTCCTGGAGAAACACGGTGACGGCGAAGAGGTCGGCCGACCCGCCGAAACTAAGGCCATCCTGCAGGCATATCCGCGTCATCGATGCCATCGATTCGAGCGAAAAATCCGTCCGGCCGGCGAACAAGGAACGGATTTCATCATAGCGCTCCCGCGTTCCGGCCCGCTTGAACAGGACCGTGTCCTCGACAATGCCGATCAGCCCGCAGAGCGTCCGGTACTGATCGTCCAGTTTCCCTTGTCCGATCCATGCGAGCGCCTTCTGCACCGACGGCATTCCCGCCGCAGCCTCACGCCGGGCACCGCCGATCGCAAAGTCATGCCAGGCCTTTCCTCCGGCCGTCAGAGGATCTCCCTGAATGGAATCGCTGGCAAGCGGCGCAGCGAGCCGGGCGATTTCGTCAAACACGGCCATGAAGGGAAGACCGGAAGCGATGATGCGTCCGGCGGATGTCGCTGCCAGACCCATCGAAAAAATGAGACCTTTATAGGCGTTGACGCCGGCGGTCGCAACGAACATCGCCCGTTCGGCTGCGACGCCGATGTTCCGGGCATTCACCAACGTTTCTGACACGCTGTCGTTTCGCAATCCCAGGACGAACATCTGGGCCAAAAAGGGAACGATGGCCTTTTTTGCTTCCGTCATCAAACGGTAATTCATGTCCGGATGGGATCCCGGGGACGTTGGCGTGACGAGCCCGAATTTCGGATCCAGGTCCAGTTCAGTCCGGATCGCCCGGTCGATGAGATTGAATGCAAATCCGTACGCGTCCGCATCAACGATGGCATTCATTGCCGC